>CAVCUC010000067.1:0-546 GCA_963605225.1 bacterium | reverse complement strand
GCACCTAAATAAACATACTCTTTTATTTCAATAATATAATTTCCATTTGAATCAAAATATCCTCTTGCGGGAACGTTAATTGCAAATAAATCATCCTGTACAATTTCGTAATTTACAAAAGGCATAATATCCTTTAGTTTATCTAATAGTTCTACAACAGGTTTATACAAAACACCATCAGTACCAACCAAAACATCAAATGCTTTAGCGATTGATCTTAATTCACATCTTGTAGTGGATTTTGTTTTATAATCCATGTATTAATCTCCTTTCAATAATTTGATAATTTTCTTACTTGTTTCTTCATCTAAATTGGAAAAGGAACGTTGAAATTGTAAAACTAGATTTTTTTGTGATTCAGTGCAATCTTGAAGATTTAGTTTAACTGAATTGACAGATTCTTCTATTGCTAGTTTTAGATTTTTTTGTTCCTCATTTGATAAATCATAATTAGAGCATATTTTTTCATACCAGTCTGCTGGTATTTTCTTTTTTCCATTTTCTACTGCAGATAGAAATGGAGTTTTAACATTAAGCATATCAGCT
>CAVCUC010000066.1:0-11251 GCA_963605225.1 bacterium | reverse complement strand
GGTGTACGTTATATTATCTTTGTACAAGGATGTAATATGCGTTGTGCATATTGTCATAATCCTGATACATGGATGAAAGGTGAAAATACAGTTCAAGCAGAAGAAATCTTCAATAAAGCAAAAAGATATAAAAATTATTGGAAAAATGGTGGTGGGATTACAGTATCCGGTGGGGAACCACTATTACAATTAGATTTCTTGATAGATTTATTCACACTTGCAAAAAAAGAGAATATTTCAACTTGTATTGATACTGCGGGTCAACCTTTTGATAGCGAAAATGAAGAGTTTATCCATAAGTTTAATAAGCTTATGGATGTAACGGACTTATTATTAGTAGATATAAAACATATTGATAATGAATCACATGTTAAGTTAACAGGACAAGAAAATACGAATATTTTAGAGATGCTTCGGTATTTAAGTGATATTCATAAACCGGTATGGATAAGACATGTATTAGTGCCTACGATTAATGATGATGAAAAATCATTGATGGAATTAAGAAGTTTTATCGATACATTAACAAATGTAGAAAGAGTAGAAGTGCTTCCATACCATACTCTTGGTATACATAAATGGGAAAGTCTACAAATACCATATCGCTTAAAGGATATTAATCCTCCTAGTAAAGAATGCATAACTAAAGCAAATCGTATATTAAAAACGGAACAATATAAAAAACTGTAGTCGTAAAAGATTACAGTTTTTTGTATGCTCTGGTGCGCTCGATGGGACTTGAACCCACAACCTTTTGATTCGGAATCAAATGCGCTATCCAATTGCGCCACGAGCACATAGCTTACTTAGTTTATCATAGAAATATTAACTTTTCATTAAATAGAGCTTTTTGCCTACATAATAAAGGGATATATGATATTGTTTAAATAATTGGAGGGATTTATGCATAATCTAACGAAAAAATGGCTTTCTATTGTCGTGATTGCATTAGGAGTAATGGACGCAATTACAGTAATCGGTTCATTAGCTTTAGGTCCTAGTGAACAAAGTGGTTTAGCTCAAGACACTGGGTTAACTGGAAATGAACTTAAACTTGCATTTGGTATTGTGATAATAATTTGCGCTTTCTTAGCTATATCAATAATATATGCAGGTATACAAGGACTAGGAGTAACTAAAGGAAAAAAAGTGAGTAAATATACAAGAATATTTACAAATATCATTTTAGTTTTAACAGGAATATCAAGTGTATTTGGACTAGTTTCACTTCTTCAAGGAAGTCTAAAAGTAACAAATTTTTTATCACCATTATGTAGCTTTATCATTTGGTTAAGCTTTAGACTAATTGTTTTGAAGAAGGAAGATAAATAAGTGTATTTCTGCACTTATTTTTTTGTCATGATATAATTTTAGACATGGAAAAAGAAATTAAATTAATTGTATGTGACATTGATGGAACGATTTTATCTGCAGGACAAAAAGAGATATCGAATCGTTTAAGAACGGATTTTAAAAAAGCGATGGATCATGGCTATAAAGTGATGATCAATACAGGAAGACATTATACATTTCTTCCTCATTCTTTGTTTGATGATTTGCCAATGGATAGAATTGGAACAATCAATGGTGCTTGTTTAGTCGACCGTAATGGTACACCTTTACAAAAACAAGCAATGAGTAAAGAAGTAATGGAAAAATTTATCACTTTATCGGATAAATACCATATTGGACTTGGTTTTAAGTTTGAAGATGCTGTTGTTTCTTATGCAAATAGTGACATTTTCTTGGAAGGCTATGTTGGAAGTGATGAAGAAAGAAGAAAACTAGTTATTGATGATGCATTAGAACGCACACATCATTTAAAACATGGTTATCCATTAGGAACATTTATTATTTGCAATGAAGAAGTGGTAGTACCACTAAGAGAAGAATTCCCTGAAATTATCTTTGCGTGGTCACAAAAAAGTGGCTTTGATGCATTCTTGAGAACGATTACAAAGGCCGATTCTATCGAACCAGTATTAAAAGAAAATGGTTGGACTTGGGATAATGTTATTGCCTTTGGGGATGCAGGAAATGATACACCAATGATTCAAAAAGCAGGTATTGGTGTTGCTTTAGGAAATGCTAAAGATGATGTGAAAGACTTTGCAAATATTGTGGCAGATACTTGCGAGAATGATGGTGTAGCGAAAGTGTTAGAAGAATTAGGCTTAGCATAAAAGGAGAGTATATATGACAAAAGAAGAATTATTAAAAAAGTATGAAGAATGGGTATTAAAAATGTCTGCTTACCAAATGGCATTAGCAATTATTGGTGTGGATAAGCAAACAGTAGCACCTAAAGCAGGAAATGAATATCGTGATCTAAGAACTTCTATTCTTTCTGGTGAAGCTTTCTCTATTCAAACTGATCCTGAAATGAAAGATGTTTTAGAAGCGTTATTAAAAGAAGATATTGATGATGATACAAGAAGAGCTGTTGAATTATATTACAAAGAAATGATGAATATTATGTCTATTCCAAAGGATTTCTTTGTAGAACATAGTAATCTTGTGAATGAATCTTATAATGCTTGGTTAGAAGCGAAAACAAAAGATGATTATTCTATTTTTGCACCATATCTAGCAAAAGTTATTGAGGATAGTAAGAAGATTTATAGCTATAGAAATAGTACTGAATCTCTTTATAATCAAATGCTAGATGACTTTGAACCGGGAATGAATGAAGAAAAGTATGATCAATTCTTCGATAAAGTAAAAGAAAGATTAGTGCCACTAATCCAAAAAGTAGTAAACGCAAAACAAGTTGAAACAGATTTCTTATATCAAAACTATCCTGTAGAAGATCAAAAAGCATTCTCTAAGGAATTACTAAAATATTTACATTTTGATGAAGAATGGGGATATCAAAACGAGACTGAGCATCCATTTACTTCTTGGACTTGTGAAAATGATTGTCGTACAACAACAAAGTATTTACCAAATAACTTACCATCCGCAATCTTATCTACAGTTCACGAAGTAGGACATGCAACATATGAACATGATATTGATCCTAAATATGATGGAATGATTTTATCAAATGGTGTATCTAGTGGAATGCATGAATCACAATCTCGTTTATTTGAAAACTATTTAGGTAGAACAGTATCTTTCTGGAAAGCAAATTATCCTACATTATTAAAGTATTTCCCTAAACAATTAGAAGGAATTTCTGTTGAAAAATATGTAGATGCGATTAATGCGTCTACTCCATCTCTAATTCGTACAGAAGCAGATGAATTAACTTATCCTATGCATATTTTAATTCGTTATGAAATTGAAAAGGGTTTATTCAATGGAACGATTCCAGTAGAAAAATTAAATGAAACATGGAATAAGATGTATAAGGAATATCTTGGGGTAGATGTACCGAATGATCGTGATGGTATTTTACAAGATGTACATTGGTCAGATGGTAGTTTTGGTTACTTCCCAACATATGCTTTAGGTAGTGCATTCTCAGCACAATTTATGAAAGCAATGCGTAAAGATATTGATGTAGATAAATTATTAGAAAATAATCAATTTGATGAAATTATCGCTTGGTTAAAAGAACATATTCATCAATATGGATGTCGTTATACAGCTGATGAAATTATGCTTAAAGCAACAGGGGAACCATTTAATCCTGATTATTACTTAGATTACCTGGAAGACAAATATACAAAACTTTATAACTTATAAGAAAAGGGAGCTTGCTCCCTTTTAAAATCCTCTTTCATCGAATTTCATATTGCTTAATACTTCATTTTTGAAGTCATTATAGCGGTCATTTTTGATTGCTTCACGAGCATCTTCCATTAGTTTTACTAAGAAACGGATATTGTGGATGGACATAAGTCTTGTGCCAAATCCTTCATCTGTTCTAAATAAATGGTTAAGGTAGGCTCTTGTATAATTTTTACAACAATAGCAATCACAATTTTCATCTAATGGTGTAAAGTCATCACGATAAATAGCTTTACGAATATTAATTCTACCGTGACTAGTTGTAAGTGTACCATGGCGTGCAATTCTTGTAGGCAATACACAATCACACATATCTACATTTCTAGATACGGCTTCAAGTAAATCATTTACTGCGCCAACACCCATTAAATATCTTGGCTTATCAAATGGAAGTTTTTCTACAGCATAATCAACCATTTGCATCATTGTTGTTTTGTCTTCACCAACACTTGTGCCACCAATCGCATAACCATCAAAATCCATCTCTACTAATTTCTCGGCACAATATGTTCTAAGATCTTTATAATTTCCACCTTGTACAATACCGAATAATGCTTGTTCTTCAGGACGGGTATTTGCACTCTTACCTCTTTCAGCCCATCTTAAAGTTCTTTCTGTAGATTTTTTTGCATATTCATATGTTGCAGGGTAAGGGATACATTCATCAAATGACATCATGATATCTGCGCCAATACAATTCTGGATTTGAATTGATTTTTCTGGAGATAAAAATAACATATCGCCATTTAGTGTGTTTTTGAATGTGACACCTTCTTCAGTGATTTTTCTTGTGTCGGATAAAGAAAATACTTGGAAACCACCACTATCTGTTAGCATTGGTCCTTTGTAATTCATGAATTTTTGTACGCCACCAGCTTGTTTGACAATATCTTCTCCAGGTCTTAACCATAGGTGGTAAGTATTTGCTAAAACAACACCAGCACCAAGAGCATATAGTTCTTCTGGCGAAACAAATTTAACTGTTGCTTGTGTTCCAACAGGCATAAACATAGGAGTTTCAACATCTCCATGTGGTGTATGTAAGACGCCAGTTCTTGCGCCTGATTGCTTACATACATGTGTAATTTCGAATGTAATAGGTTTTTTCATGCTTTTAAGTATATCAAATTAAAATAATACAGTGAACTTATGTTGCGAAAATAATACCAAATAATTTTAGCACTCATCTTGACAGAGTGACAGAGTGTGGCTATACTAACTGTGTTAGCAAAGCTAGAGAGCGAGTGCTAATTAGGAGGTATAAATAAAATGTTAAAACCTTTACATGATTATGTCGTATTAGAAAAATGCAAAGAAGAAGTAAAAACAAAAAGCGGTATTATTTTAACAACTGGAGAGGCTAAAGACGCTCCTAGTATGGGGATTGTTGTAGCTGTAGGCCCAGGTAAAACAGAAGATGGTAAATTAGTTCCTATTGGATTAGAAAAAGATGAAAAAGTTATTTATAAGAAGTATTCAGGAACTGAAGTATCCATTGATAAAAAAGACTATTTATTAATCAGTGCTGCAGATATTCTAGCAGTAGTTGAAAAATAAGAGAGGAGTAATTTAGTATGGCAAAACAAATTCAATATTCAAAAGATGCCCGTCAAAAGATGTTAGACGGTGTAAATCAATTAGCAAATGCTGTTAAAGTTACATTAGGTCCTAAAGGAAGAAACGTTGTATTAGAAAAGAGCTATGGTTCACCACTTATTACAAATGATGGTGTAACAATTGCAAAAGAAATCGAACTTGAAGATAAGTTCGAAAATATGGGTGCAAAACTTGTATATGAAGTAGCAAACAATACAAATGAATTAGCAGGTGATGGTACAACAACTGCTACAGTACTTGCACAAGCTATGATTACTAATGGCTTAAAAGCTGTTGATAAAGGTAGCAATCCAGTATTAATGCGTGAAGGTATTGAAAAAGCTGCTCATGCTGTAGCTGATGCTTTATTAAAGAATTCTAAACAAGTAAGTACAAGCGAAGATATTCGTAACATTGCGACTGTATCTAGTGGATCAGAAGAAATTGGACAAATTATCGCTGACGCTATGGATAAAGTTGGCAAAGATGGTGTAATCAATGTTGATGAATCTAAGAGCTTTGAAACAGTATTAGAAATGGCTGAAGGTATGCAATATGATAAAGGATACATTTCACCATACATGGTAACTGACCGTGACAAGATGGAAGTTACATTAGAAAATCCATTAATTATGGTTACAGACCAAAAGATCAACACAATTCAAGATATCTTACCAGTTCTTGAAGAAGTAGTTAAAGCAAATAGAGCTCTATTAATTATTGCGGATGATTATGATAACGAAGTAATGAGCACATTAATCATCAACAAGTTAAGAGGAACATTCAATGTAGTTGCTACTAAGGCGCCTGGATTTGGTGACAATGCTAAAAACATGTTAGCTGATATCGCAGCTGTTACAGGAGCTAGCTTCTATGCTAAAGATTTAAGTGCTAACTTAAGTGAAATGAAAGTTACTGACTTAGGTGGAGCTAAGAAAGTTATCGTTGGTAAAGATAAGACAACAATTATCGGCGGTAAAGGCGATAAGACTGTAGTTGATGAACGTGTTGCTGAAATCCGTTCTGCTATTGAAAATACAACAAGTGATTACGACAAGAAGAAATTACAAGAACGTTTAGGTAAACTAACAAATGGTATTGCTGTAATCAAAGTTGGTGCTACTACTGAATCAGAATTAAAAGAAAAGAAACTTCGTATTGAAGATGCATTAAATGCAACTAAGGCTGCTGTCGCAGAAGGTGTTGTTACAGGTGGTGGATTAGCACTTGTTGATGCATATAAAGATACAAAAGATACTTTAAAGAGTGATATTACAGACGTACAAAAGGGTATGCATGTAGTATTAGATGCATTAAAAGAACCTATTATGCAAATTGCTGAAAATGCTGGATACGATGGAAATGAAATCTATACTGCACAACTTGCACAAGAAAAGAATATTGGTTTTGATGCGAAACATGGTGAATGGGTTGATATGTTCAAGAAAGGAATCATCGATCCTACTAAAGTTACTCGTTCTGCATTACTAAATGCTGCTAGTATTTCAGGATTATTCATTACAACAGAAGCTGCTGTAGCTGATATCCCTGAAAAACAACCAGCACCAGCACCACAAATGCCTGAATATTAATATTCAACAAAATAAAAAATTGGCTGTTACGTAAATTGTGACAGCCTTTTTTATATTCTATAAACAATAAAAAAACTAGCTTACGCTAGTCATTCAATCTTAATAAAATGGTGACGCGTACGGGATTCGAACCCGTGAATGCCGCCGTGAAAGGGCGGTGTGTTAAGCCACTTCACCAACGCGCCACAATTAATGCATAAAAAAAGCTTACGCAATTAATATAATGGCAGGGGTAGAGAGAATCGAACTCCCATCAGCGGTTTTGGAGACCGATGTACTACCATTGTACGATACCCCTAGATACAAAAAATGGTGACGCGTACGGGATTCGAACCCGTGAATGCCGCCGTGAAAGGGCGGTGTGTTAAGCCACTTCACCAACGCGCCACAATTAATGCTTGTTTATAATACCATCACCAAAAATATATTGCAACACTTTTTTTAAATTATTGTATAAATTTTTTAATAAATCTATAATAAATATATAAACAAAGGAAAGTAGGAGAGATAATGAAACGTAGAAAAAAGAAAAAAGGGATGCCAGTCATCATTCTCATTTTATTAGTCGTACTGATTGGAGTAGGTACAGTATTTACTACAAGCTATTTGTACATGAAAGAAAAATATGCTGGAAGTCATAAAGCATATAGTTATAGCTTGATTCGTAATCTAGAAGAAGGTTCTAAAGATTATGAAATTGCGAAAAAGTTTTATAGTGATGAAGAATGGGAATCTATTCGTAATAATTCTTTAAATATTACAGATGATTCTAATGCTGATTCAGAAAATATAGATTCAAATGGTATTGAGATTAAACATGTATATGGATCTACATATCAAGGATATTTGATGTTAGTACATAATCCTGAAGATATTTCTGTAGCGGTTAACCCATATTTAGGTACTTCACAAGGAGCACCAGAACTAGAAACATATGTTTCAATGTATAACGCTGTAGCTGGTATCAATGGTGGTGGATTTGAAGATGCTGGTGGAACAGGAAATGGTTCTATTCCACAAGGTGTTGTTATTCATAATGGTGAACTTGTATATGGGCCTAGTGATACATATGTATCTCTTATTGGTATCGATAAGGACAATCACTTAATTTGTGCAGGTGCTACTGCTAATGAAGCATTGTCATGGGGTATTCAAGAAGCTGTTACTTTTGGACCTATCTTTATTAATAACTACAATGTTGTTTATCAAGAAGGAACAGATAATTTAGGTATGTTAAATCCTAGAACAGCAATTGGTCAAAGATCTGATGGAACATTTATGTTACTAGTTGTGGATGGTAGAGGTCCTACAAGCTTTGGTGCTTTATATGAAGACATTATTAAGATATTCCAAGAAAATGATGCTGTTATGGCAGCTAATCTTGATGGTGGTAACTCTTCTGCCATGATTTACAATGGTGAGTATGTAAATACTCCTGTTTCATTATATGGATCAAGAAATTTACCAACAGTGTTCTTAGTAAAAGGAGGAAATTAAGATGAAAAAAGTAAAACCATCTTTATCCATCATTATTCTAGTATTAGTACTAGCAATAGGAGTTGGAGCAAGTTTCCTTTATTTACAAAAAGCAGAAAAGGAATTTGCTGAAGCAGAAAAAGAACTTCCAGAAAGTGCAATTAGTGCATATTTAGAAAAGATTCAAAATAAAGACTTTGATGGATTATATGAAGATTCATTAGTTATTTCTAAACATATTAATTCTAAAGAAGCTTATATTGCTAAAATGGAAGAAATTTATAGTGGTACAAGTGTAAGTGATATTGAATTTGCTAGTAGTGGTTATAATGAATATACATTAGCTAGTAATGGAAAATATCTCGCTACTGTTCAATTACAACAAACTAGTAATGGAGAATATCTAGCTTCTACAGTATTTAGTGGAGATAACAATTATGTTTTAGAAGTTCCAACAGGTATGACTCCTGTGGTAAATGGAATTACACTAGATGATTCTTATAAGACAGAAAGTAATGTTGTTGCTTCTAACTTTGAAGGAGTAAGTGAAAATAGTAGTGCTGTTAAAGTGGATAAATACGAATTAAATAATTTACTAACTTATCCAGAATCAATTACAACTGCTGAAGATGCAAGTTATATTGGAATTGATGATGCATTAAGTAATACGATATATTTAGGAAAAGCTAATAGTGAATTAAATGATACTTTTACTTCTTATGCTGTAACTTGTGCAAAGTTCCCAGCAAAAGAAGCTTCACTTTCTGAAGTTGCCGCAATATCAGTAAGAAACTCAGATTGGTATAGTAGAATTAGTGGCTTACAGAACAATTGGTTTACAACACATAGTGTTTCTAATTTCTCCAATGTTCAAGCTTTTGATGTGATTCAACAATCTGATGATACAGCTATAGGACACGTTACATTTGATTACTATGCAAGTAATGGAGAAGTAGACAGAACTTGGAATGGTGGCTATCAAATGACATTAATTAACGAATCTGGTACATGGAAGATTGCTGGTTTTGGAATTAATATTGATTTAAATCCAGCTTCTAATAATTAAGGAGGATTTAAGATGATTGATTATGCTGAAGGCTCTGGTAAGCAATACCATATCGGAGTCGGCAAAGGTGATGTAGGAAGATATGTTATTCTTCCTGGAGATCCTAAAAGATGTAGTAAGATTGCTGCATACTTTGACGATGCAAAACTTGTTGGAGATAACCGTGAGTTTGTTACTTATACTGGTTATTTAAATGGGGTTAAAGTTTCCGTTACTTCAACAGGAATTGGTGGACCAAGTGCTTCTATTGCAATGGAAGAACTTGTAGCATGTGGTGCAGACACATTTATTCGTGTTGGTACATGTGGTGGAATGGATATCAATGTAAAAAGTGGTGACTTAGTCATTGCAACTGGTTCTATTCGTATGGAAGGAACATCGCACGAATATGCTCCTATTGAATATCCTGCAGTACCTGATTTAGATGTTGTGAATGCTTTAGTATCTGCCGCAAAAGAAATTGAAGCACCATATCATACAGGTGTAGTTGAATGTAAAGACGCTTTCTATGGACAACATCGTCCAGAAACATTACCTAATGGACAAGAACTATTAAGAAAATGGGATGCTTGGCTAAAATTAGGATGCAAAGCAAGCGAAATGGAAAGCTCTGCATTATTTATTGTTGCAAGTTATTTACATGTTCGTTGTGGTACAGTGTTATTAACTGTAGCTAATCAAGAACGTGCAAAACAAGGATTAGATAATCCACAAGTGCATGATACAGATAAAGCAATTCGTTGTGCAATTGAAGCAATCAAACAATTAATTCAAGAAGAGAATTAACGTAAGTGATAATATCTTAGATATGCATTGAAAGCAGAAGGGAAAGATAGCTTAGCTATTTCTTCTCTAGTTACAAAAGAATAATGATTTAGTAGAGGTTGGTGAATATCACTGACCTCTATTTCATATGCATTCATATGCCATTCTAAATGCGTAAAAATGTGTTTTGCTTCGATTGAAGGTTGAATGGATTGAATCGTTAAATCATATTTTTGAAGATAGGCAAATACTTCTTCTAGAGCTAGTTTTAAATCAATATTAGGGAATTCATAAAGATTAGCAAGTAATCCAGTATTATCTCTTTTATGAATTAAATATTGATGATGATAACGAATAATCAATACTGTTTTATCAATGATTTTCTTGTCTTTTAATTTACTTCTATAGGGTATAGAAGAAATGGAATGATTTTTACAAGCAATACAATTTTGATGTAGTGGGCAAATAGAACAATTTGGTTCGCCTTTAGGAATACAAATCGTTTCACCAATTTCCATTAGTCCTTGCGTGAAATAACGAATAGATAAAGCATCTAGATGAGTTTGTTCTAAAGAGGAAACAATGATTTGATCAAAATGGTCGAGTGCTTGTTTATCACGAATATCTTTTGTATAAGAAAAATATCGAGCAAGTACTCTTAATACATTTCCATCGATTGCACTTACTTTTTCACCAAAACATGTTGTAGCAATAGCTCCTGCAGTATAAAAACCAATACCAGGTAGTTTCATTAATTCTTTTTTTCTAGAAGGGAAGATGCCATTATAATTTTCTTTGATGGTAATAGCACATTTTTTGAGGTTTCTCGCTCTAGAGTAGTAACCAAGTCCTTCCCATAGTTTCATGAGTTTATCATCGTCACATGTGGCTAATGCGTCTAGATTAGGTAGTTCTTGAACAAATGTTAAGAACTTAGGTAGTACAGCCGCAATACGCGTTTGTTGTAGCATAATTTCACTAATCCATACGATATAAGGATCACTAGTTCTACGCCATGGAT
>CAVCUC010000065.1:8151-11576 GCA_963605225.1 bacterium | reverse complement strand
TTATTTCTCTAAGCCTCTACCTCAAGATAAGCTATTAGAATTATTACTAAAATAAACAAAAGTAAATCCTCTATAGTACTTTCTACAGAGGATTTATTTTTATTTTTGATTTTTAACGTATTCAGCACAAAGCATTCCACTTTCAAGTTGAACGCCCACTAAACGTTTAATAGGAACAACAGAATATTGTGTCTTTTCTTCTACATATTTAGAAAGACTTACTAGTTCTTCTTCCATTTCAGGAATAATCTTATTGAGTAATTCTTCTTCCTTAGTTCCCTTTCTCTTATCACGTTCATACTTTGCGCCACGAATTAGTGAACCCCATCCTAGCATCAAATAGAATTTCGTAATAACTAAATTATCAAATTCTTCAGATACTTTACATGGTTTCTCATTGTCTTTATTTTGTTTAGCAAAATTAACGGCAGTATTATGACTTTCTTGGCGTTGATCAATCATTTGTCTATGAATCTTAACAAATACATTGTCGTCACCACATAAATCACGATATTGTGCAAAATAATCAGCCATCTTGTTTTGAATTTCTAACTGTTCATCTAATCCTTTTAATACAGCATCTAATCTTGGGTAATCTAATTCTGTTTGATCCTCAATTTTAGGTGAATAGAAATAAGGTAGTTCAGCAACTAAGCAGAATGTTCCATATTTTTTAGCATATGAATCAGAACTATCGCCACATGTCATAGATTTTTCAGGATGACCATCACCATATTGTTCAGCATAATCATATTCTTGTTGCATAGAAAGCATTTGATAGATTGCTGGTGAGAACTCTGGAATAAATGGTGCTTCTGGTTCACCTAAATTTAATGGTACATTTCTTGATTTAGCCGCATTGTAGAAGCCTTCATATACTTCTTTTGCCTCACGAGTAATATACCAATATGCGCCACCAAATCCTGCATTATGTAAGGAATACATAAATACTGGTTTAGTTTCATCAATAACATCCATTAAGACTTTTGTTTCAGGAATTGGTGTATCCCATTTATAGTTTTTATAGTCAAATGGGAATGTCCATTCAGCTTGTTCATAACCAATAGGACGATAGAAATTGCGTGCATAGTTATATAGTGTAAATGGTCCCTTAAACCAGCCTTCGTTGAGCTGTGTGCCATCCACATCAATACTCTTAATTAAATACCATGTATAATCAAATTCATTTCTAAAGTCATCATGTTCACATAAATATCTAGAGAAATATTCTAGCATCATCGCACCCATTGGTTCATTTGGATGTGGGCAGCCAAACATAAATGCATTCTTAGAACCATTACCTATCTTTAATAAGTAAATTGGATGTCCTTTACGTGATTTGCCCGCTTCTTTAATAGAACAAATATCAGGAAATTCTTCTGCTAATTTTTTTGAATTTTCATCCATTTCATCAACTGTTAAGAACGCTTGATAATCTGGAATACTATTATATAAATCTTCAAAGTTCATGTTATTCTCCTTTTAAAAAAGGCAGAGAAACCTCTGCCTAATTCATTACTTATTCAATAGGTTCAACCCAAACGTATGTTAGTTCACTGAAACCAACTTTTTCTTTAGATCCACCATCTGCTACAGAAATAGAAGGTGATCCATGGATATAGTTCTTAATTGGTTCTTGATCAGCATAAGTTAAGATACAAACCATTGGGATATCTTCAGCAAGGTGAGTTTGAATTTCCTTCATATATTCATTTCTTTCATCTGTAGATGAAGTTTGTAATGCTTTGTTGTAAAGTTCATCAACTTCAGCATTGCTATAACGAGGAATATTCAAAGAACCTGTTGTTGTCCAACGACGACCTGCGCCTAATACGTCTGGTCCTTGGAAACCAGCTAACATTGTGATTTCAAAATCATAATTATCTAAGCATTGTTCAACCCAAATGTTGTAGTCTAGAATATCGATTGTTACTTTGATACCAATCTTTTCTAAGTTATCAGCACAAACTTTAACAGCATCTTCGAATCCACCACTCATACATTTGAATGTTGTTTCAAAGTAATATCCGTCTGCATCTTTTGTATATCCTGCTTCTTCAAGAAGAGCCATAGCTTTTTCTGCATCATAGCTAGGTTCAGCAGCATCTGGATTTACAGCATCTGTATAAATATCTGGGATATAGTATTGAGCTGCTGGTTTGAAGCCATTTGTAGCTTTTGTAGATACATCATCACGATTAATACCATAAGCAACTGCTTCTCTTACAAGTGGATCAGCAAATGGTCCTGTTTCTAGGTTAAATGTTACATACCATGGAGAAGGCCATACTTGGCTAACTGTTGTATATGTATCTGTATCATCAATTAAGCTTTGTAAATCACTAGTTGGGATTAGAGAAGAACTCATTTCATCAACTTCGTTATTTAACCATGCTTGGTAAGCTGTTGTAGCATCAGGAATGATTGTGTAGATAACTTCATCAAGATATGGAGTATCTCCAAAGTAGTCATCATTACGAACGATTCTTACATCTGTACCTTTGTTCCAAGCTTCAAACTTGAATGGTCCTGTTCCTACAGGATTTTGTGTGAAGTCACCTGTTAACCAATCTTGGTCTTTTAGGATATGTTCTGGAAGAATGAATGTTCCGTACCAAGCTAAGTTAGATAAGAAACTTCCATCTGGTTCAGATAATGTAAATACAACTGTATAGTCATCTGTAGCAGTAATATCTGTTACATTAGCGAATACACTTGCATGAGCATATTGTTCATCAATACATGTTTGGTATGTGTAAACAACGTCATTTGCTGTACATAGTTCACCATCATGCCATTTAACACCTTCTTTTAAATGGAAAGTGTAAGTTAATGCATCATCACTAACTTCTGGTAAATCAGCTAAGTCAGCAATAATTGTATAGTCGTTTGTTAGTTTAATTAAACGGCTAAAAATGTTTTGAGCAATAGCATAGTTGTAGTCATCAGAAATAGTATCTGGGTTTAAAGTTGATGGTTCACCAGAACTTTGTACAATATATGTACCACCAGTAATTACACTAGTTTCTGTAGCATCACTTGTTGAAGAAGCATCGCTAGAATCACTAGAACTATCACTTCCACAAGCAACCATTGATACTGACATCGCTACTGCAGCAAGTCCACAAAGTATCTTTTTCATTTTATTTTCCCCCTTCCTCTGTGGTATTGGTTTCGTCTCCACTAGAAACGTTACCTTCTTTTCTAAAACAAGATACAAGTCTTCCTGTTTCATCTTGATAGAACTCAGGATAACTCTTAAAGCATTTTTCACATGCATATTTACATCTAGGTGCGAAGTAACATCCTGGGCCTGTATTAATTGGTGTAGGAGGTTCTCCTTCTAGAGCAATCGCATCCTTATGGATACGTGGATCAATATCTGGTGAGTTAGAAATTAAGGCTTGTGTATATGGATGTTTAGG
>CAVCUC010000065.1:0-8141 GCA_963605225.1 bacterium | reverse complement strand
GTTTAGGATGATGTAAGATTTCATCTGTTTCTCCTATTTCCACAATTCTTCCTAAATACATAACTGCTACTCTATCAGATATATATCTCGTAGTCGCAATATCATGTGAAATAAACACCATTGAACTACCTTGTTTTCTTGTTAATTCTGTAAGCATATTGATAATATCCGCTCTTACAGATACATCTAGCATGGATACAGGTTCATCTGCTACTAAAAATTCTGGATTTAGTAACATACTTCTTAAAATAGATATTCTTTGAAGTTGCCCACCTGATAACTCAAATGGATAACGATCTAAGTAATCTTCTGCCGGTCTTAGTCCTGCATCTTCTAAGATTTGAATGCACGTTTGTAGCATTTCTTCTTGTGTTTTACCAATCTTATGAAGAGAACAAGTTTCCATTAATATTTTTCTAATCGTATATCTTGGATCAAAAGTATCAAATGGATTTTGGAATACAATTTGACATTTCTTTCTAAAATCCAAGCGATTCTCTTTTAATAATTTCGCAGTAGAGACACCATCGATATATACATCTCCACTAGTTGGATCTTCTAGTCTCATGAGTAAACGTCCTAAAGTACTCTTACCACAACCAGATTCACCAATTACACCTAAGATTTCTCCTTTTTTTAATTCAAAGCTAACACCATCTACAGCTTTGATTGTTTGTTTTGTCGATTTCTTTCCATCTTTATATTCGACTTTCTTTTGGGTGTAATAACGTACTAGGTTATCAACTTTGATAAATTCTCCCATTTTATTCACCCTCCGTTTCAAAACAAGCAACATTCCATCCTGGTTTAACTTCTTTTAATGTTGGAATTTCTTTAAAACAATGTTCTTTTGCAAATGGACATCTTGGAGCAAATACACATCCTGTAGGAAGTATACTCATATCTGGTAAGTTTCCTTCAATACCACGAAGATTTGTTTTTTCTCCAGTAAATGAAGGGAAGGATTGCATTAATCCCTTTGTATATGGATGCTTAGGGCTTACTAAAACATCTTCAACTTTACCATGTTCCATGATTCTACCAGCATACATAACTACAACATGCTTACAAGTAGAGCTTACAACTGACATATCATGTGTAATCATAATACGAGCGATTTTCATGGTTTTCTCAAGTTCCATGATTTCATTTAAGATTTGTGTTTGTGTTACTACATCTAATGCTGTTGTTGCTTCATCCATGATTAATATTTTTGGCTCAAAAATTAAACTTAAGGCAATCGCAACTCTTTGCATCATACCACCTGATAACTCATGAGGATAAGATGAATATACTCTTTCAGATAGATTTACCATTTTGAGTAAATCATATACTCTTTTCTTCACTTCAGCTTTAGGCGTATTTGGATAATGTACGTGATAAATATCTTCCATTTGATCTCCAATACGATGTACTGGACTTAATGCATTCATTGCCTTTTGGAAAACAACTGAGATATCTACCCAACGAACTTCATTTAATTCTTTACGAGATAACTTCAATAAATCTTTACCATTTAATAAAGCTTCTCCTTGTATTTCCGTAATATTTTCTGGAAGTAAGCGAAGAATTCCCATTGCTAGTGTACTCTTACCACTACCACTTTCTCCAACAATACCTACAGAATCCTCTTCTTCAACTGTTAAGGATACGTCTTGAACAGCATAAACCGTTTTAGTAGGCGTATGATAACTGATATTTACATCTTTAATTTCTAGTAAACTCATTTCATCCTCCTACTTATTTGCGTCCATCTTAGGACTTAACACACGGTTCAAACCTTCTCCTATTAAGAAGAATGTTAATACTGTAAAAATCGTTGCAATACCTGGGAATGTACAAATCCACCAACACTTAGGTAAATATCCTTTACCTGTATTAATAATTTGTCCCCAACTGATAACATTTGGATCACCTAATCCTAAGAATGATAATCCTGCTTCAGTTAAAATCGCACTAGAAATATTCATTGTAGTATTCGCAATGATTGGGAAAATACCATTAGGTAATACATGCTTCACTAAGATAGAAGCTTTGCTTTCTCCCATTGCAATACAACTCTTAACGAATGTTCTTTCACGAATTGCTTTAGCTTGTGCTCTCATTAATCGCGCATTTCCAACCCAACTCGTTAAACCAATGACAATCATTACATTTGTCATTGAGCTACCAAATGTTGCAATAATCAACAAGATTAAGAAGAATGTTGGTAACATCAAGAAGATATTCATAACTTCATTCAAGATACGATCAGCAATACCACCATAGAATCCTGCAATACCACCAAAAGTAACACCAATAACAGCAGAAATAATTGCTGCGATAAAACCAATCTTTAATGAAGTACTTGTTCCATATAAGATTTGAGATAAGATATCATGCCCTAAATTGTCTGTTCCTAATGGATATTTAGCACATGGTGCCATAAATAAATCATCATTTAATACTTTTGGATTATATGGAGCAAAGTATGGTCCAAATATAGCCACAAAAAGTAATATAGCAAGTAAGATTAAACCTACTTTCAATTGAATATTGTTATTGATAGTAGAAAGAACTTTCTGGAATTTATTTTTCTTTTTCATTTCTCTTTCTCCTATTCATAACGTATACGTGGGTCAACCCAAGCATATACAATATCGACAACAATCATCATGATTGCTACAGAACAAGATAGTAATAAGTAAATACCCGATAAAGTTGGGTAGTCTCTCTTTGTAATAGAATCTAACATTAATCTACCCATACCTGGCCAAGCAAATACAATCTCAATCATTGATACACCAGTAACAACATATGCTAAAGAAATACCAAATACGGTAATCGTTGGAATAATTGCATTTCTCATAACATATTTATTGAATATTCTAGATTCGCTCATACCTGTAGCGCGTAATGTCATAATAAAATCTTCTGACATTGTTTGTAATACACTACTTCTAGCTATACGGAAATAATATGGAATATTTAATAAAGTCATTGTTAAAGCTGGTAAAAATAAGTGTTTACCAACATCTAGGATATGCTTAATTCCTTTATAATTTGCTCTTAAGCTATACATACCACTTGTTGGAAACCACTTTAATGTTGACGCAAAAATTAAAATTAACATCAAACCTAACCAGAAACTTGGTGTTGAGTCAAACAAGTAAGATATTGAACATAAGAATACATCAAACTTACTACCTTTCTTACGTGCAGCATATACACCTAATAATGTTCCAATAATTACCGCCAAGATTAATCCTGTTAAAGATAGTAATAATGTTGGCCCAATACGTGTTTCAATTAACTCCCATACAGATGAGCTTGAAACATAAGAATACCCTAAATCACCATGTGCAAGTTGCTTAATATACATTCCAAACTGTACTAGTAATGGTTTGTCTAAACCATATTTAGCTCTTAGTGCAGCAATCAATTCAGGATTAGGATTATCTTTACCTGCTAGAAGTCTTGTAGGATCTCCTGGAGCAAGTCGAATGATAACAAAGTTAAATAAAATCGAAAATAAAACAACTAAGGCTCCCGTTCCTAAGCGTTTTATGATATAACGTTTCATTCCTTCTCTTTTCCCCCTTCATGTAATAGTCAATATGTTACCATATTTTTACAGTTTTCTCGCAACCGTATTCATTATTTTTGTCATTTGCTTACATATTTTATGAAAATAGTTCAAATCATTTTCATTCATAAATATCAAATATTGATATAATTATTTCAATTGAAATTGGAGGAATAAATGAAATGATTATTCATGGTGGTCGCATTCATGACGGAAATGGCCGTATTTATGAAAGTGATATTCAAATTAAAGATGGTAAAATAACAAAAATTGCAACAGAAATTAATGAAGAAGATGAAGTTGTAGATGCTAGTGGAAAAGAAATATTTCCAGGATTTATTCAAACATTATCTTTTTGGGGAATTAATG
Organism: bacterium; assembly: GCA_963605225.1. Taxonomy (GTDB): domain Bacteria; phylum Bacillota_I; class Bacilli_A; order Erysipelotrichales; family Erysipelotrichaceae; genus Bulleidia. The sequence goes on along the minus strand of CAVCUC010000065.1, from coordinate 4,207 downwards.
GCTCAATGAGTGAAATTCGTCCTTCTTCACAAGATAATGACGAATTAAGTAACCCAATTACACCTGAATTAGATGTACATTACGCATTTAATGGTCATGCTGCTACAGTTCAACAATTAGGAGCATTCGGTCTAACTACAGTTGGTGTCACTCCTACTGATAACAATCTATTCGGTGGCACTATGGCTGTTTATGAAGTTGATGGCATTAATCCTTTTAAGATGTGTTTGAAACCTTATGCAGGTATGAAAGCCAGTGTTTCCGAGAAAGTCAAAAATTCATATAAAGCAAAAATGGCTCCTCAAACAAAGATGTGGATTTTTGAGCAACTAAAAGAGCAACTTCGTTTAGCAAGTGAATACAAAAAAGAAGATGTGCCAGAAAGAAATATGAAATTAGAAGCGATTCAACGTGTTCTAACAGGTGAATTACCTTTATTTATTTCTTGCGATAATGTTCAAGACATTGTTCATGTAAAAGAAATCGTAGAACCATATTCAAATATCAAATTAGTATTATGTAATGGGTTTGGCATTAGTGAAAAAGATACATGGATTCATGACCATAAAACTGCACTAGTTGTACGCTCTTCTTCTATGACAATGGATGATATTGCAATGACTATTGATCTTAAAGCAATCGCAAAACTAAGTGAAGCAGGCATGGATGTTGCTCTATCTGGTGTAGATAGTGGGTTCCAAATTAGAGAAGATGTTTTATGGCTTGGTATTAGTATGATGAAAGTCATGCATGATGAAACAAAAGTATTACCAATGATGACAAGTATTCCTGCGAAGTTATTAGGCGTAGCTAATCAAACAGGTTCTATCGAAGAAGGAAAACGCGCTGATATTGTCATTTGGAGCGCTAATCCTCTAGAAACATATTCTGCAAGCATTGAAGCTACATATATGAATGGTAGAGTCATCTATAAAAAAGGAGATGAAATGAAATGTATCTAATCAAAAACGGAACAATTTATACAATGGGTAAAGATAATGTATTACATACAAATCTGTTACTCAATGATAGCGGAAAAATAGAAGCATTAGGAAATGACTTAGGTGAAGATAATGCAACTATTATCGATGCGACAAATAAAGTAATTATCCCTGGATTTGTTGACGCACACAGCCATATTGGTGGAGTCACAAATGATGGTGGTGATTTAAATGAAGTAACTAACCCTGCTACACCTGAATTAGATGCATATTATGGTATCAATCCAACAGATAAACAATTTAAAATTGCAATTAAAAATGGTATTACAACATCTTGCTTAACACCAGGTAGTGCTAATGTCATCGGTGGATGGGCTATTGTTTTAAAATCTAATGAAGGTAATATTCAAGATCGTTTATTAAAACATCCTGTCGCATTAAAAGCTGCTATGGGCATTAATCCAAAAGGTGCCTATTCTAAAAAAGGACAATTCCCTATGACACGTATGGGTATAGCTTTTGTGTTAAGAGATTATTTGCGCAAAGTAAAAGAATATATGGCAAAAAAGGAAGCGGCAAAAGATGATTCTAGTAAAATGCCTAAATATGATTTAGGACTAGAACATGGTATTCCTGTTATTAAGAAAGAAATTCCTTTAAAAGTTCATACATACATGCATGATATGGTAACTGTTGTCGAAATTGCAAAAGAATTCGATATTTTGGTTACAATTGATCACGCCCAAGGTGCAAGCGACTACTATGATGTACTAACAGATTCACATGTTCATGGTGTAATCTTCGGTCCTATTTGTTCAGGATTATTTGCTGGTGAAGGTGGAAAGATTGACTTTGAATGTTTAAAAGGATTAGATGACAGAAATGTAAAAGTATGTGTTATGACTGACGGCCCTGTTACACCAAGCAACTTACTTGTTTATCAAGCTGGTGAAGCTGTAAGAAGAGGAATGGATCCTGTTAAAGCACTAGGATTAATCACATGCAATCCTGCTAAAGTGATTCTATGTGAAGATAAAGTTGGTTCAATAGAAGTAGGAAAAGATGCGGATATACAAATTTATGACGCATTACCTACACAATACGTTTCAGCAAATCTAGAAACAGTATTCATTAACGGAAAGGTTGAATATCAAAATGTCTAAATATCAATATCCCACATGTAGAAAAAGTGATTTAGTCGAAGACCACTTTGACCATAAACTTCCTTGCCCATATACATGGTTAAGAAATACAAATGACCCAGAAGTATTAGATTTCACTAAAAGAGAAAATGAATTCACTGATGCTTGGTTTAATAACGATGAAGTAAATCAAAAAATAGAAGAATTAAAGAAAGAAAAAGTGCCTACTCTTCCTACTAGCATCTCTCCATGGAAAGATGGTTATATCGCCACAGAAGAAATAGAAGGTAATTATTCCATTATTGAGCTAGATTCTTCATTTAATAAAACAAAGACATTATTTAAACGTTATGACTTACCAAAAAGAACTCCATTCTTTGCTGAGAGTTGCCCAACAGATGATAATTTACTTGGTATCATGGCACAAATTGATTCTGCGCCTCGTCCCGATTATTTAGCATACGATGTTAATAAAGGAGAAATTTTAGCATCCCTCCCTTTAACATTTAGTGGTGCTTGGTCTAAAACAAAACGTTACTTATATGCTGCATGCACTGAAGTTAGTGGTAACTCTTCCATTACAAGTATTAAACGCTATAATGCTGATAAAAATCTTGTGGAAACAATCTTCACTTTTCCAAATTATTCCATTTTTGGGCACGTTACTGCAGCTAGTGACAATGAAACTTTAGTTTTTGCGTTTAGTAAAGATTACTCTCATGATTATTACTACTCTTATAACGAAGTGACAGGTAAGATTTCTGCAATCAATGATACAGATGCTCTAGAAATGGCCTATATCGATACAATCGATCATAAGCATTACTTTATTACTCATGAAAATACAATTCATGGACTATTAATTTCTGTTGAAGAAGGAAAAACAATCAACGAATTAACGACTGTTCTTCCTGAAACAGATTATTTCTTAAGTAGTGGCTTTACATTAAAAAATCATTTGTATTTGTTACAAACAAAAGATGCTTGTTCCTACTTATATGATGTGACAAGTCAATCATTTGTCGACTTGCCAGAAAAGATATCAAACGTAGATGTGGCAGGAAAAGGAAAAGATTTTATGATTCTTTCTGTTGATTCCTTTACTTGTTACCCACAATTATATAAATTTGACGGAATTTCTTTATCTTCACTCACAAAAGGACAAGAGAAAAATTCAAATATCGTCGTCGATTTAAAATGGGCTACAAGTAGTGATAACACTCCAATTCCTTATTACTTTGTCCACTTAAAAGATATAAAGTGTGATGGCACTAACCCAACAATGATGTATGGCTATGGCGGATATAATGTATCTATGCCTCCTCAATCTGTAGAACGTGTATCACAAACCAACATTCGTCATTGGGTAGAAAATGGTGGCATTTATGTTCACACACTATTAAGAGGCGGTAATGAATATGGGCCTAAGTGGCATGAAGGTGGCATGGGCATGAATAAAAAGAATTGCTATGCCGACTTTATTGCGATAGCTGAACAAGTTATTAGTGAAAAGTGGACTTCACCAAAACATATTGTGATTACAGGTTGTTCTAATGGTGGTTTATTAATGAGTACCCTTGTTACAATGAGACCTGATTTATGGGGATGTGTCATTGATTCTGTCCCTCATACAGATATGATTCACTTTGTGGAAGATGATCGTGGAGCAATGTATATCACAGAATATGGTGACCCTAGAGAAAGCAAAGAATCATTTGAATATTTCTTAAGTTACTCCCCTGTACATAATGTTAAGAAAGTAGATTATCCATCTACATATATCCAAACTGGAGAATGTGATAATAATGTTCCACCATATCATGGAAAGAGCTTTGCAGCTACAATGCAAGAAAATAATACAAGTGACAATCCTATTCTTTTACGTGTATTAAAACTAGGTTCTCATGACCGTGGACAAGGTGAAGTATTCTGGAAAACTATTGCTGAAATGCATGTATTTATTGATAAAGCACTAAAAATTAAATATTAATCATTTTCAAATTATTCATCACACAAACTACTTCGATACAATTATTGAAGCAGTTTTCTTTATTATTCGTGAATATGATTATTGAAAGCAAAAATAAAAGCAATTAACAAAATAATTGGTATATACTTTAAAAC
>CAVCUC010000064.1:0-11941 GCA_963605225.1 bacterium | reverse complement strand
CCGTCCATGCGCTATATAATTCAACATTTACATAACACGTTAATTGGTCAGGATTTGTTAAATTCTTTTCCGCTAAACTATCTGCTTTAATTGGAATTGTTACTGTACCACTACTTGTTACTTTTCCATCTGTAATCATACTTTCAGGAATAGAAATATTTTCATTATCCAACATTACTTCTGTAGTTGAGCCATCAGGTAATGTAACTGTCGCATTATAGATGCTTCTTAATTTTATTCTTAAGTTTTCTACAGTTGTATTTTTTCTGATATCATAACGTTTTGTTTGAACACTTACAATTTTAGAAACACTTAGGATATCTGTTCCTTTAGTATTTAGAGCACCCGTACTTTTATCTACTTGAGCAATTGAAGAAGCACTTGCATCATTTTCTCCATATTTTACAAGTATGTTTGCATTTGTAATATCATATGAGAATGCTAAGTCCTTAGTTACGTCTTGTCCAATACTAGCTACTACAGCATATTTTGTATTGAATTTAACTTCACCTGTTTCTTGTTTTTGAGAACCTTCTTTTACCCAATAAACTGGCACTTTTAATGATTGAGTTTCACCACCATAAGTCCAAGTTAATGTACCAGTACTTGGGAATGATTCGCCAGTTGTAGGTTTATCAACAGTTAGTGTAAAGTCTTTTGTTCTTGTCACAAAAGTTGCTGTCATAGCTACATCACTATTAGGCATTTCAAATTGAACAATTGAGCCTGACTTTGTGATACTAGAAAGATCATCACTAGTTATATCTTTAAATACTCTAGTTTGTGAAACGTCTTCACCTTCTGTTTTATCTGTAACAATACTATCTTTAATAGAATCAATATTAACTGTTATATTATCTTGTTGCTTATATTTACCTACTTCATAGCCATTAATTGTAACAGCATATGTTTTCGTACCTACTCTTTGCCATAACTCTTTAGAAGAAGAAATATAGTCTAAATAGTACCCGTCATAATTATCTAACTTATATGCACTAGCAACATAACTTTCAAGAGATCTTGCTACTTTATGATCATTTGTATAAGGCATAGAAATTCCTACATCTGACCCTGAATCTACAGATCCGTATAGATAGGATGTGAAAGTATATTCTACATCATCAACTGTTTTAGTTGCGACAGCTAAATAAATATTGTTATTTTTTAAATAACTATCTTGGTTACCCTGAACTATAACTTTTCCTTCTAAATTTAAATTGCTAGTAAAGTATAAACTTTCACCTGGTTGAACATAAACACCAGCACCTTTTCCTGTACTTGCACCAATGTTCGTATCATTTCCCGTAATTGTTGAATTTTTGATTAAAGTATCTCTTCCAATAGTATAAATACCACCACCAGCATAAGCACCATTACGTGAAATGGCACAATTTTCTACTGTTGTATAATTTCCCCAGATATATATACCACCGCCTAGACCATTTTCAAGATTAGTTGGTGATGCTTTTTGTTCAAACCATATGCTATTACGATCAAATGTAATTCCTTTAACTAAATTTCTGTCTGATTCTGAAGCATTTTCGTTAATGTATAAACCAGCACCTAGATAATCTCTATTTTTGCTCGTTACAACACTATCGATTCTAATTGAATTAGAAGAAATTGTTGAAGTAATTAGCCCATCCTCTTTAACAGAACCTATAATTTTTAACGTGTTAGCGTATACACCACCACCACATCCATTGTTCACAAGGTTACTATCAATATGTGATTTATCCATGTTAAGAGTAAGGTTAGATCCAGCAGAATAAACGCCTCCTCCACCAGAAGTTCCGAAATTATGACTAATAGAACTATTTGTCAAAGAAATAGTTGTGTTATTACCACCACTATGGATTCCTCCACCATAACTATTTTCATCTTCATCTGCAGCTAGATTGTAATCAACAGAACTATCTGTCATCGTAATCGTATTATTATTGCTGTAAAGTGAAATTCCTCCACCACATTTTCCAGCATAGTTATGATCGATATGTGTTTTAGTCATTGTAATTGTGGAATTATCACCAACACTTAATATCGCGCCACCATATGACATACCCCAATTAGAAATAAAAGCGCCATTACCATTAATCGCAATATTATTTAAATTTAAATGTGAAGATTCATACATATAGATAGCACCTGTTGAGTTAGTACTATTACCACCTGTAATTAAACCACCAGAGGTTACTGTCATTTCTGTTTTAGTTGTACTTTCAGAACCATTAGAACTGTAATATCCAGAATAAGTAAATTCAGTATTAGGTTTATCACGACCTTCTAAATTTAAAGTTGCATTTTTGTTTACTTTAAAAATATATCCATTTTCAACTGCTGAACTTAAATTACGATAAATTTTGTGCCCATTCATTCTTAAAGTTGCACTTTTACCTTCAGCTAATTCCAAATAAGAACTCAACTCCCAATCCGCATCTAACGTAATAGAAGCGTTTTCTTTATTATCTTGTGCATAGTCCCATGCATCACTAATACTATAAAAAACAATAATACCAGTATGTGCAACACGACCATCGCTTGCTAATACTGTTTGACATGGTACACCAAGTGAAACAATTGTTAGTAATACTAATAGTAAGCTAAACACATTCTTTAATCTCTTCTTCATAACTTTTTCATCCTTTTTTACTCATATATTCTACCATTCTAACAAAAAAAGTGATATAGACTATATCATCTATACCACTTTAATACTGTTTATTTTTCTAATGGATGTTCAGCAAGATAAGCTTTAACTTTATCTTTTTGTTCTGGCTTACTTGGTTTACATTTTATGATATCACCAGAGCCATCTGCTAAAGCTGCAGCCATACCGGAACAACCAGCATATCCACAACCACCACAGTTATAACCAGGTAATAATGCAAGTAAATCTTCTTCACGATGATTTGGTTCAATATAGAATGCTTTAGAAGCAAATCCAAGAATTAAACCACATACGGCACCAAGAACTAACATCATTAATAATGCACTAATCATTCTTTGTTTCTCCTTTTGTATTTTTATTTCTTAAAGAACAGCTTGCAATACCACATGCATTACAATCTGGTTGTAAATCTTCACAACCTTCTGGTACTGGTGTATTTTTATTTGCTACATATAACCATAAAGTTATACCAAGTAAAATACATACAATCAGTATTGCATAAACGATCTTCATATTAAACTAGTCCTGCAAAAGCACCAAATGCGATTGCCATAATAGCAGCACAAACAAATGCAATAGGATTACCCTTGAATGCTTTAGGAATATCATTTCCTTCAAGTCTTTCACGGATAGTAGCAAAGATTACAAGCATTAACATGAATCCAGCTGGAACAGCAATAGAGTTAACGATTGTTTCAATTAAGTTATATTCTTGAGTAATGTTATCCATTGCAACGAATAATACAGCACAGTTTGTTGTAATTAAAGGTAAGTAGATACCTAATGACTTATATAGAGAAGGTGAACTCTTCTTAATAAACATTTCAACAAATTGAACGAATGCAGCAATTAATAGAATGAAACAAATTAGTTCCATATATTCTAGTTTTAATGGAACTAGCACTAAATAATATAATGCCCAAGATACTACAGATGCACCTAAGATAACGAAGATAACAGCAACACCCATACCAATAGCACTAGATAATTTAGTAGATACACCCATGAATGGGCACATACCGATAAATTTAGCAAGAATGATGTTGTTTACGATCATTCCACTAATGAATAGAGTAAATAAGTTCATGCTTATTTAGCCTCCTTTTTTTCTTTTTCAGCAGCATTATTTTTATATGCTGTAACAAGAGCTGCTAATACAGCAAATGTCATAAATGCTCCAGTTTGAGTTGTAAATACTGGAATTTCAAATCCACTAGGAATTAAACGTACATTGAATAATTCAACGTTATTTAATGGGTTAGTGAATGATAAGCATCCTGTACCTAATAATTGACGGATAAAGCTCATTGCTAATAGGCTGAATGTATAAGAAAGACCCATTTTTAAGCCATCTAATGCACTTTCAGCAACGTTATGATTACAAGCATATGCTTCTGCACGTCCTAAGATAATACAGTTAACAACGATTAAGTCTAGGAATGCACCTAATGAACTAAATAGTTGAGGCATATATGCATGCATTAACATTTCAACAATAGTAACTAAAGTTGCAATAACAACGATATATACAGGAATATGAATTTCATCTGGAGTAATTGGAGCAATAATGGAAATAACAATATTTGACATTGTTAATACGCATATTACAGCAAGTCCCATACCAATAGCATTACTTATATTTGTAGAAATAGCTAGTGTTGAACAAATACCTAGATATAATCCAAATACTGGGTTATTTAGAATAAGTTCAGAAGCAAAGCTCTTTTTTGTTTTCTTTTCGCTCATATACTCCTCCTTACTTACTTGCATTAAAGATATCTTTAGCAGCGTTAATGCCGTTATGAATAGCAGTAGAAGTTAATGTAGCACCAGATAATAGTGGAACATCATCACTAACTGTTAAAGAAGTAATTGTACTCTTATATTCATCTTCAAAGCATCTAGCACCAAAACCACTTGTTTCAGCTTGTTCTAACTCTTGGAAACCAGAAATCTTACCATCATTGTCAATAGATACCATGATTGTAAAACCGTTTGAGTTATAACCAACAGCATGAATCTTAAATACCATGCCCTTGCCTTCTGCTTCATATACACCAGTAACTAGTCCTGTTGGATCATCATAATCAGTAACTTCTGTAAAGTCAGCTCCTGGATATAATAATTCAAGATTAGCTAATTCAGATTCTAATGAAGCTTTAGCAATAACTGGTTCTGTAATACCATTTACTAAAGATAGTAATAAACCACATACTGCGCAAAGTACACCGAGAAGAACTACTTTGTATCCAATTGAATCTTTTTTCATGTTTGTCTCCTCCTTACTTGCTAGCTGCATTTAATGCAGCTTCAATCATTGTCTTAACACCAGTTGATGTAAATGTAGCACCTGAGATTGTATCGATTTCGTCAGCTGAAGAAACACCAATTAATTCTGATGCATCATCAAACCAATCATCACCAATACCATCACCATTGTTACCAGCCATATCTGTAATCGCTGTAACTTTACCATCTTCAACTGTAATAGTAGCTGTTAGTTTTTCACCATTGAATCCTTCAGCACTACATGTATAAGAGCCATCACCATTGTCTACACAAGCTTCATCAGATGTAGAATCTTCAGCTTCACTAGCTGTAGCTTCGCCACCTGCAGCATTTAATGCAGCTTCGATCATAGACTTAACACCAGTTGATGTAAATGTAGCACCTGAGATTGTATCAATTTCGTCAGCTGAAGAAACACCAATTAATTCTGATGCATCGTCAAACCAATCATCACCAATACCATCACCATTGTTACCAGCCATATCTGTGATAGCTGTTACTTTACCATCTTCAACTGTAATAGTAGCTGTTAGCTTTTCACCATTAAATCCTTCAGCAGCACAAGCATAAGTTCCATCACCATTGTCTGTGCAACCTTCTGTTGTAGTAGAAGCAGCACTATCTGTTGTTGTACTACTACTTGAAGCACTTGGGTTTAATGCTGCGTTAATCATTGCTTTAACACCACTTGAAGTAAATGTAGCACCTGAGATTGTATCGATTTCATCTGCTGAAGAAACACCAATTAATTCTGATGCATCATCAAACCAATCATCACCAATACCATCACCATTGTTACCAGCCATATCTGTAATAGCTGTAACTTTACCATCTTCAACTGTAATAGTAGCTGTTAGCTTTTCACCATTGAATCCTTCAGCACTACATGTGTAAGATCCATCGCCATTATCTACACAAGCTTCATCAGTTGTTGAAGCTTCAGCTTCACTAGCTGTAGCTTCGCCACCTGCAGCGTTTAATGCAGCTTCGATCATAGACTTAACACCAGTTGATGTAAATGTAGCTCCTGAGATTGTATCGATTTCATCTGCTGAAGAAACACCAATTAATTCTGATGCATCATCAAACCAATCATCACCAATACCATCACCATTGTTACCAGCCATATCTGTAATCGCTGTAACTTTACCATCTTCAACTGTAATAGTAGCTGTTAGTTTTTCACCATTGAAACCATCTGCACTACATGCATAAGTTCCATCACCATTGTCTACGCAACTTGCGTCACCACTAGTTGTTGTAGAAGCAGCTGCTGAAGAACTACTATTTCCACTATCTGTTGAGCTAGAAGCTTCAGTTACTTTTGTAAGTGATCCTACAGCTACGATAATGACTAAGCTAATAGCAGAAATGATTGCTGTTTTGTTGCGAATCTTAGCAGCGTCTTTAATTTGGTTACCATCGAAGCATTTATCAATAGCAGGTGTAAGCATATTCATTAATAGAATTGAATATAGAACACCATCTGACATGTTGCTTCTTAAACGGAATAATACTGTAAAGCATCCTGCACCAACGCCATATACAATCTTACCAGGTAATGTTACAGGAGTTGTAACAGGGTCAGTAACCATGAATACACCACCGAATAATACACCACCAGCAAGTACGTTTACTAATGCATAGCTAATGCCTAAACCATGAACTAAACCGATAATTAATGTAACTACAAATACTGTACCAATATAGAATACAGAAGTTTGCCAATCGATATCATCACGTACGATTAAGAATACAAGGCAAATAATTAATAATAATGCACATGTAGAACCAATTGTACTTGGATATAGACCTAAGAACATTTTTCCTAAGTTACCATATTGGCTAATTACACCACTTACAGCAGAGCTTGTACCAAGCCAAGAGAACTTGTTCATTGCTACTGTTGGAGTAGTTGATGACATTAAGTCAATGTTGCTACCAGCAAATGAGTTCATTAATACTGCTTCACCAAAAGCAGCAGGGTTGAAAATGTTTTGACCAAATCCACCAAATACTAACTTACCAAATACAATAGCAATTACTGTACAGATTGCTAATGCATATGGGCTAACATTAATTGAAGAAATTAATGTTAGGATCATTGCTGTTACCCAACCATAAGAAGATAAAATACCTTCTTTGATATCTTGTTTTGAAGCTTTGAAATAAATAGCTTCAGTTACTAATGCACTAAGAATACTTGTAACCATTAAGATAATTACACGTAATCCAGCGTTTGCACCTAATGTTGCACTGTAATAAGCTACAGAGAATATTGTTATCGCTAGTAAACATACTGTTAAATCACGCATGATTCCAGTAGTACTTTGTGGGCTGCGATAATTAGGTGAAGGTTTAAATGTTAACTTCATATTTTATCATCTCCCCTTACTTCTTATTTACTAGAGCCATATATCTCTTTGCTCTACGTACGCCTTCTGTTACATCAAGTTTACTTGGGCAAATATAAGTACACATACCACATTCGATACAAGACATAACGTCAAGTTTCTTTAATGCTTCTACGTTCTTAACTTTTTCCATGTTGTTGATACGTACTGGTTCAAGTCCACTTGGACACATTTCAGTACATTTACCACAACGTAAACATTTAACAGACTTAACTGGCTTATTTTGTAATACTGTTAAACCATTGTTAGCAGGTCCAATAACAAATGTATCATTTGGAATTGTTTTACCCATCATAGGTCCACCAGCAATTAATAAGCAATCTTCGCTTGTATATCCACCACAAGCAGTAATAATGTCATGAGCGACAGTACCAATAGCAGCTACTACTGTAGTTGGTTCTTTAACACCATCACCTGAAACAGTTACATACTTATGAGTGATAGGCATACCATTTGTTAAGGCATTACCTAAAGCGATAGTTGTAGATGCGTTATTTAAAATACATCCTGCTTCAATAGGAAGTTTGTCATAACGTTTCTTTGTTAGTAAGTAAACTAATGTTCTTTCCCAACCAGCTGGATAAATATCTGGTACAGGACGAACTTCAATGTTTGTTCCTGCAAATAATTCTGTTAATTTTGCAATCAAATCTTTCTTATCTTCTTTAACAGAAATGCAACCTTTCTTTGCTTTACTTAACTTTAAGAAAGCAAGAGCACCTGTCTTTAAAAGATCTAGATTTTCCATCATATTCTTATAGTCAGCTGTTAAATATGGTTCACATTCAACACCGTTGATGATGAATAAATCCACATTTTCAGGCTTCATATATTTAACATATGTTGGGAAACCTGCTCCTCCTAGTCCAAGCATACCTGCATTTTTAACAAATGCTTCTAGCTCTTCCCAAGAAGCTTTTTCATAATCTAATGGTGCAAATGGTTGTTCCACTGTACCTTTATGATCATTTTGAATTTTTAAATGATCAACCATAGTCATGGCTGAGCTCATTCTCTTTTCAATTGCCGTTACTGTTCCAGAAACTGGAGAAAAAAGTGGCAAATAAAAGTGGTCATTGCGTTCTGCAATTTTAGTTCCAACTTTCACCTCATCCCCTACACTGACCAGCGGTGTACATGGGGCATTTCCATTTACTAATGGAATCCAAACTACATCAGGATCAGCTAGTCTTAAAACATCTTTATGACTAGTTAATTCCTTATGTCCTTCCAGATGGTGATGCATTGGTCCGGTTAATAGTGACATATTCTCTAATCCCTTCTCCTTCTAAAAACATATGGATTATATCACCAATTAATATAGATGACTATCATGAAAATATATAATATTGATGCTATTTTCTGTAAATTATCTTGTGAAAAAATGCACACACGATTTTAAGAAGTTTTTCTAGTCTATTACGCATTTCTTTAGAAAAATTATTTTTATGATATAATCTCCGAGTATGAAAATGAAAAAGATTATTAGTTTACTACTTAGTGCAACATTATTAGTTGCTTGTGATGCATCTAGCTCCACTCCTACTTCTTCTACTACAACTCTAAAAAGTAATATATGTATGGATTGTGGCTTTGATACATTTTTTGCTGTACAAGGTATGCCTTTAGAGCAAGATGAATTTGATACTGTATTTACAGAAGCTTCGAGTGATTTCTCTTATTACAACAAATTGTTTGATATTTATAACGATTATGAAGGAATTAATAACATCAAAACAATTAATGATAATGCTGGTATTCAACCTGTTGAAGTAGATCCTGTCATTATTGAAATGTTACAAGAAGCAAAGTACTTCTATGATTTATCAGATGGTGAATTTGATATCACAATTGGTGCTTTATTAAAGGTATGGCATAACTACCGTGAAGAAGGTATTGATTTAAATACTGAAGGTAAAAAAGGAAATCTTCCTACCGAACAAGAATTAGAAGAAGCTTCTAGTCATAAAGGTTGGGAACATGTACAAATCGATACAGAACAAAACACTGTCTATATTGATGATGACAGTATCTCACTTGATGTTGGTGGCATTGCTAAAGGATTCTCTACAGAAAAAATTGCACAAAGCTTAGAAAGCGAAGGAATTACTACTGGTGCAATCAATGCTGGTGGAAATAACCGAACTCTTGGTCAAAAGTATGATGGTTCTAATTGGCGTGTAGGAATACAAAATCCTCAAGGATCAGATAGTATTCTTGTTGTAAATATGGATGATAAATGTTCCTTTGTAACTAGTGGCGATTATGAGCGTTATTATGTCGCAAGTGATGGAAATTCTTATCATCATATTATTGATCCAGAAACACTATATCCTGCAAAACACTTTCATTCCGTATCAATTATTACAGAGGATTCAGGTGTAGCCGATTGCTTATCTACTACTTTATTTACTTTATCTTATGAAGATGGTTTGAAAGTATTAGCTGCATATAAAGAAGATCATCCTGATACATTCTTAGAAGCGATTTGGATTATGGATGAAGATACAGAAATCGATACAGAATATAAACATGTTACAGATAACCAACTCATCGTATATTCTGAAGGCTTAGAAGGAAAGTTAACATGGGTGGATTAATGGAAATTTTATTAGATGCATTACTTGATACATGTAAACTTACTCCCTTCTTATTTATTACTTATTTATTTCTAGAGTGGTTAGAAAGTAAGCACGATCATCGTGTTGAAGTATTTTTAACAAAACATCATCGCTTAGCACCACTTGTTGCTAGTTTATTTGGACTTGTTCCAGAGTGTGGCTTCTCCGCAGCTGCTAGTTCTCTATATGCAACTGGAGTAATATCAGTTGGTACACTTGTCGCTGTATTTTTATCTACATCCGACGAAATGCTACCAATCATGATTGCTTCACAAGCACCAATTAAAATCATGCTATTTATACTAGCAATTAAAGTTGTTGTCGCAATACTAGCTGGATACTTTTTAGATTACTTTACACATTATCAAAAAACAGAAATACATGATGATTATCATCATGAACATGAAGAATCTAGTTCTTTATTAAAATCAACGATTGCTAGAACATTACAAATTAGTATTTGGATGTTTGTTATCACGATTATTATGGAACTTATGTTAGATACTATTGGATATGATGCAATTAGAAACTTTATGCTTCATAGTAATATTTCTATCTTCATTAGTGCACTCATTGGTGTTATACCAAGTTGTGCTTCAAGTATTACTCTTACTACATTATATATAGATGGCATTATTGGTATTGGAGAATTATCTGCCGGTTTACTTGTTAATAGTGGTGTTGGACTAGCAATACTATTCCAAGTGAATAAAAATAAGATGAAAAACAATTTTGGTATCTTATTCTATATCTTTATTGTTTCTATCATTGCAGGAATGATTATCAACTTACTTGTTTAAAGGAATTGATAATCTTCCTTTTTTTATTGCATAATATTTAAATCTATTGGAGATTTAAATGATGAAAAAACGTGAAAACTTTTTAGACTATGGTAGGGCGTTATGTATTATTTTGGTTGTTCTTACTCATCTTGCAACACCAAATATTACTTATATTGTATTTTTATTAATGGCCTACTTCTTCTTTTCTTCTGGTTATCTTGCAAATAAAACTAACTTAACTTTCAAAGAATTCGTTCTTAAGCAATTTAAGAAATTCATTGTTCCCTATTATCTTATGACTTTGTTCTATGGAATATGTGAAATAGGTAGAGCATATTATTTAGGATATGGAGATTACAGAATTATCCTAGTCGCTTTAGTCAATATGATTTATGGTTCTGGTAATTTACCTCGACTTGGTAAATTCAGTGAATATATTAATAGTTTAAAATTTATCCGAGCTTATTCTGTAGATTTAATTACGGAAACAATACTACCAATGACTTGCCATTTATGGTTTTTACCTGCTTTATTTTGCGCATCAATACTCTTTTATCTTTATATCAATAAAATACGTAAACATAAATGGAATGATGCTATTGTAATCATCATTTTACTTTTACTAGCTTCTTTAGAATCACTAGCTCACCCTCAACTTCCATATGGTTTAGGTAGAGGATTTTGGGGATGCGCATGTATGATTGTTGGATATAATGCAAAAGAACTTAACTTCTTTACTAGTAATCCAAAGAAGAAATATATTTTCTCTATTTCTTTAGTATTATTTCTTCTTTCTTTATATTTTAAAGCTTATCAATCTTCACTTGTTATTGGTCATTATGGTTTTCATGGAATATGGAGCGTATTTATTGTATTCATCGGTGGAGCTAGTGGTAGTATAGCCTTCAGTTATATTTTTATAGCTTTAGATCAACTACTCAAAGGAAAAGATAATGTTCTACTTTATATAGGAAGAAATACAATGTCCATCTATTTGTGGCATATGCTCTTCATTAATGTATATGGATTACTACTATTAAAATTAATGCATTTAGAACCAACTTTAAATCAATATTTAGATCGTATTTTCCCTATCTATTCCTTTCAATGGACAAAATTACTTATCGCAACAATATCTATTGCATCAGTTTTGATGATAAAAAAATA
>CAVCUC010000063.1:0-11999 GCA_963605225.1 bacterium | reverse complement strand
TAAAGTTAAATCTCATAGACACTATAAGTGTTTATGAGATTTTTAAACTTTTTGGTGAATAATTATTAGTAGCATTTAAAGTAGCATTTAAAGTAGCATTTAAAGTAGTAAATAAAGTAGTAAATAAAGTAGTAAATAAAGTAGTATTTAAAATAATGTTTTTTGGAAAATAAATTAGAATTACTAAGAGGAGGGAGAATCTTTCCCTTCTTTTTATATGCATTGTGGGGTAGAATAAGTAACTGGAGTTTGAAACTCCCGTCAGTAGCGGCTACCTGACGTAAAACGAAAATAAGGAGATGAATTTTTAATGAACACAAAAACTTTTACTAGAGTAGCGATGATTGCTGCAATTTACACTGTAGTAACTCTTGTACTTGCACCTATCTCATATGGAAATATCCAAGTGAGAATTGCTGAAGCTTTAACAATGTTACCATTAATTTATGAACCAAGTATTTGGGGTGTAACACTAGGATGCTTCTTAGCAAACCTAATTGGTGCTATGACTGGTGCGAATCCAACAGGTATGATTGATGCTGTTGTTGGAACAGCTGCGACATTACTTGCGGCTATTTGTACTTATCGTTTACGTAATAAATGTATTAAGAAATATCCTGTGTGGGCAATGTTAATGCCAGTCATCTTCAATTTCTTCTTTGTAGGAATTGAACTTGCTGTATTGTATATGCCAGAAAGTATTGTAACTGGTTCCTTAATATTTGGAGCTGAAGTAGCAATCGGGGAAATTGTTTCTGTTATACTAGGTTATATATTAGTGAAGTACTTAGATAAAAATAAGATATTGGAGAAATAAGAATGAAAAAGATACTAGAAGGGACAATATTAGTCATATTAGTATGTATGCTTTTATTAGGTGTATATGCTCGTATTTTTCATCGTCATCCAAGAAAAGATGAAATTAATCCTTCTAGTAGTGCAGAAACAACTGCTTTACCAACAAGTAGTCCTGAAGAAACTATCACACCAACAATAGATCCAAGTGTTTTTACAGATACAGATAGTTATTTAATCTTAGCGAATAAAAAACATAAGTTACCAGATGGATATGTACCAAGTGATTTAGTACAACCACAAGTATTAGGTAGTGGCGCATCAATGCGTAAGAAAGCCGCTGAAGCATTAGAAGAAATGTTCGCTGCTGCTAAAAATGATGGGGTGACATTAAGATTAATTTCAGGATATCGTAGTGAAGCAGATCAAAATTATTTGTATTATACCGTGTATGGTGGTGGAGAAGTTGCGGATGCGAAAAGTTCTCGACCAGGATATAGTGATCATCAAACAGGACTAGCTGCAGATATTGGTGCTACAGTAGAAAGAGAAAACGCTACAGGTTGTGATTCTCTAACAACAGATTCAGAAAGTAATGGAGATAACCGTGCTTGTTTTGGGAATATTACAGAAGGTATTTGGCTAAGAGAACATGCACATGAGTATGGATTTATCATGCGTTATCCTAAAGGAAAATATGAAATTACAGGTTATACATATGAACCATGGCATTTTAGATATGTTGGAGTAGAGTATGCTACAGCAATATATAATGTAGATGAATATGAGAGCTTTGAAGAATACTTTAATGTAAGTGGTGGAATGTACGAGGAATAAATATGTTTAAAAATTATTTGTTATCATTACTAGCGATGGCATATATGCCATTAATGACAATTCTTACCGTTTTAATTTTTGTAAGTATCTTTGTACTTTCAAATGTATCTGCTATTGTGATGAAATCTGTAATTGGAGTACTAGCGATTTGCTTAGCTGCAGTACTTCTAAAATATAACTTTGAAAAAGAATCAATTAAAAAGTTTATTCGTAAATTAGAGAATGCAGAAGAATATGATGATGCGGTTATGTTAGGATCTTGTTTCTTTGTGGAAGAACGCATGATTGTGTATAAAAAGGGTAAATGCAAAGAATATTCCTATGATGCATTATCAAAAATGAAGAAATTAAATGATAAGAAAAATCATGCGGAAATCACAATAGGTGATGAAGTATATCGCGTTCCTCTTGCTTCAGATAAGCAAGGAGATAAGCTAGCTTCTTTCTTGAAAAGAAAAAATCCATCAATACAACTTGATGGATTCAATGAACTATCACTTAATCAATTACATGATATCGATACATCCTTGTAGTTAATCTACAGGGATGTTTTTATCATGTGACAAACTATAAATATAAGTATGTACTTTCTTATCTGGATATAAAAGATTTAAGGCATGTGTATAAGTTAAGAGTTGTTCGCGATAGGTTTCTTGGATTGTTTCTATACTAGCAGAGTCTGTCTTAAAATCGATTAAGATTATATCTGTCTCATTTATCGCAAGAAAGTCGATTATACCTTGGATATAAGTATTCTCATCTTTTACAAAGAATGGATATTCTTTGTGAATTTCCATGGTTAAAGCTTCTTTATAGATATCCGATTGAGCAAAGTTTAGGATATGTTCTTTTGCGTGTTCACTAATATGATAAGAAGCTAAATCATCTTTTTCCCATATCTTATTTGGTAATTCTTCGATAATCGCATGCATTGTCGTACCATGAGATTTACCAAGAGAAATTTTAGATGTAAGTTTTGGTAATCTAGAACATTCTTTTTCACTTGGTCTAATGGAATGAGGATGAATTTCTACATCTAAATCAAATGTAGGTAATTCTTCGCTTTGCTTAGTTACTACTTTATTAGGGATTTGTAGATCGTCCACAAAGACATAATCTATCTCAAATAGATTAGGAATACTACGTAATGCGGCTAAGATTAAGCCTGACATTCCTTTTCTATTATTTAATGTTGCTAAATTAAAGTCTTCAACATATTCTACGGCATTATCTGCGCTATCTACGATATATAGTTTTTCTTCGGCACGAGTTAAAGCAACATAGAGTAAACGTGTAGTTTCTTCTAAGTCTTCAATATTATCGTGGTGTTCTATTGCTAGTCTTACCATTGTAGGACGCTCTGTTCTATATGGTAAATCTAGATGCTTAAAGCCTAATCCTAATGATTCATTAACTAAGATAGGGGAGCTAAAATCCATCACCTTATTTGCACTAGTACTCCATAAGAATACAACTTTGTATTGCAAACCTTTGGATTGGTGTATGGTTGTGACAGTCACAACATCATCATCTCTATTTCTAGACATCGCTTCTGTTGATTTTTCATCTTCTGAAGAATGCATGTAATCTAATAAGTCATAGATACTATGTGTTCTTTGCTCAAGAGTAACTGTTTTTTCATATAAGAAATCAAAGTTAGCTTGATCTTTTGATGAGATACGATTATAAAAATCATTCTTTGTACTAATTGCATTTAATAAAGCAGTTAAACCATCTTTATCTGCAATTTCTTTAAAAGTATCTAAATCTTCAAAGATATCAGGTCTACTTTCTTTTATACCTTTATAAAATGAACCGTATTGGATTTTCAAGTTTGCTAAATCTGTATCACTTAAGTCGTATAGTTTGGAATGTACTACAGCAAGTAATGCTAATGTATTATTTTTATCTAAGATGACTTTTAATAAAGATAGAATTGTTTGACATAAAGCAGTCTTAAAGAATCCTTCTCTAGCATCAATATCATAAGGAATATTAAATGCATCAAAAGCATAACGTAAGATGGATTTGTCTTGATGACCTCGAACAAGTACAGCAAAGTTTTTAAAAGGAATATCTTGTTCGTTGTGTAAACGTTGTATTTCACTCGCAATATAGAATGCTTTAGCTTGTTTAGGAGTATACTTTCTATCTTTTTTATCTTCTACATTTTCAGCTGTTAGAACAAACTTGATAGGATCTGGTTCTAATAGTTTTTGTCCTTCTGTACCAACAGTTACAGTATCTTTTTCATCGTATCGATCTTTACAACCATCGACATTCATGATTCTTCCAAATAATCTGTTACAGAAATCAACAATATTATTTTTAGAACGATAGTTATGCTCTAAGACAATGACTTCTTCTCCCTCTTCATGAAATAAAGAACGCATTAAATCAGGTTTAGCTTGTCTAAAGCGATAGATAGATTGTTTAACATCACCTACTCTAAAGATTGTGCCTGGTTTAGCAATTAATTTAATAATTTCATTTTGTAAAGTAGAAGTGTCTTGGAACTCATCTACCATGACTTCCTTAAATGTACTTTGATAAATCTTAGAGATAGCGTAATCATCTTTGACTAAGATATCATAGGCATAACTCTCCATATCACTAAAATCCATGCAAGCTTCTTTTTTCTTCGCTTCTTTAAAATATTGTGAAGTAAGTTTAACTAGAGAGATTAAAGTGCTAGCAATAGGCATAATATCTTTACTATCTTCTTTATAAGTATTTAAGTCATAAATAATCTTAGATAAGTTAGTTAAGCCATCTTGATATGCTTTTCTTGTTTTAGTATATAATTCATTTTTACTATTTGTAGGTGTCTTTGTATCAAGAGAGTATGTAATTAGTCTCTCGATGAAGAATTCATAATTTCTTTCTTCTAAAGTAGAAAATAAAGATTTTATCTTTTCTTCTGCCACAGCGATTTGGTTTATATCTTTTGCAAGTTTTTCATCATTTAATGCTAGAGAATGCATTACACCTAGGTTATTTTTAACAGATAGTAACTTAACGCGAATTTGTTCGATGAAATTCGCATAGATGGTTTCATCATGCATGCATATTGTAGGGTCTAAATCACGATAAGCTTTATCAAGCCACTCATTAGCGTTACCTGTTCCTTCTGAAACAAGCATGATTTTATTCACGATAGAAGATAAAGCATCATAATCTTCACTTCTAGTAGAAATATATTCTAGTAGATTTAATAATTCATCATGATTAATCGCATCTATGTCTTTGATTGCATGTTGCAAACTTTCATCAAATAGTAATTGTTGACGACCACTATCTAGGATATTTTTAGGCATAGCTGGATCTAAACCAATCACGTTATAGTATTTCTCAATGATGGTTTTACAGAAAGCATCAATTGTAGTGATATTTGCTGTAGCGAGTAATACCATCTGTTCTTCAATCCATTCTTTGTCAGAATCTTCTTTTTGATATTCTTCTTGTAATCTAGAAGCAACACGATTCTTCATTTCACCAGCTGCAGCAGCTGTAAAAGTAACAGCTAAGATTTCATCTAGGGATACTTTATCCACTAAACATCTTTTGATTAATCTTGAAACTAGTACACCAGTCTTACCAGCTCCAGCAGAAGCAGATACGAGGATGTTTGTGCCAACGGTTTGAACAGCTTTTGTTTGATTCTTATCTAAAGGCATGTTTCATCCTCCTCTTCTTTTACCTTATCAAATTTAATTTTGTCATCGACGATAGACTTCACTTTTTTAGCTTGCCCATTAAAGTTACAAATACATTTATAATCACAAAACGTACAAGCCCCTTCTACTGGATCTAGTTGAATATGACCATTTAATAAGTTATCTCTAAAGTACGCATATAACTCGCATATAACATCATTTACAGTCTGGTATTCAAAGTATTTTTTAGGCTTATAGTATTTTGCGTAGTCTGTATATTCATCATCTGTATTTGCAAAAGCCCAACCTTTTAATCGTTTAGAGTCATACATTTCTTCTTTGAAAAACTCTTCATTTAACTCATTGAGTTCTATTCCTTTTTTAACAGAATATCCATTAGAAGCTTGTACTGCAGTATTTTTTGTTTGCATATTATAGTAATAACAACCCGTAGCTGTTGCATGATTTGCGTTAGCTTCAACAATTAAATAAGTTAATAGTTGTAGTTGTAATCCTGCTTTAATTTGAGTGGCAGATAATTCATGTTCACTAGATTTATAGTCAACAATTCTAAACTTACCATTTATTTCATCTACTCTATCGATAATTCCATTGAGTAGTAATCCATCAAATATAGTAGATTCAAAGTGTTCTTCTGTATGTACAGGTTTATATAAAGTGTTATCTTCTATGTCTTGTAAGTAATCGATAGCCATTCTTAATGCATGGAATAATCTTTCTTTAGTGAGATGATGTAATTCTTTATCTGTAGGATGTAAGATATCTAACTCTTGGAAATATGGGTTTAATATCTCCATGATTTCTTCATCTGTAATTTGGGGATAATGCTTATCATATTTTTTGACAGCATGTTCCATCACACTATGTGATATTGTACCAATTTGAGCATTATCACAATCAGAAAATGATTCATCTCTCACTTTTAAACCTGATTGAATAAAGTAAGAGTAAGGACAATTAAAATATCTTTCTATACTAGAGATAGAACCTTTAATTAAATGATTTTCATTTGTGAATAACTTTTTTGCAATATCAGGATCAAGTTTATGTTCTTCTTTATTTGTTGTATGAGTAGAAATTAGTTTCCAACTAGATTCATCTTTATTTAATTGTTTAATATCAAAAGCTAATTGTATTTCTCTACCTTGATAATCATTAGTAGCGTAAGAATAAATGATATGGTTACCACTATGGTGTACCCAATCTAATTGTTTCATGTATGCATGGTGTCTATCATTTAATGATGGATACTCACGAATATTAGAAACATATGCTTCATCAAATAATCCTTTTTTTGTTGGAACACTTGGATAAGCTCTGCCAGAACATCCTAAGATATAACTAATTCTTTTGCTTGGTACGGGATGAGTTAAGTCTGTCACTGTACAGAAATTAGAATAGGGAACTACTTTTTCTAGAGATATCTTTAAGATTAATTTAGAAATAAATTCAGCATCTAGTTCATCATGAATTTCATCTAAAGTATTACTTAAATAGTTATATACTTGTAAGCTAGCTTCTAATTCTTTTTTATCTTGAAGCATAGGTAAATGTGACATAACTTCATAAGCTCGATTAATCGCATCATTTACATCTGTAGAATCTAATAAATAATTTATTTCTTCACGTATAGAATCTAAATAGTAATTACATTCATCAATGATCGAATTTATCTTCTTTTCATCTCTTTGGGATAATAAAAGAGATACTGCCTCTATTTTATTAAGATATGCATCAGGATGTGTATTAAAGAAATCAATAATTCGATTATTTGCTAAATGAGAAAAAGCATTATATTTTAAAGCTGTCACAAAAGAAGTATTATCTTTCTTAATCGCAAAATCTAATAAAGCATAGTATACGTATGGAATATTAGAACATACATCTTCTTTATATGCATAAAAAGGAATGTGGTAACGATCAAATACTTGTTTTAAGAAAGGATATTGTTCGCTATAGCTGCATAAGATGATGTTACAAGGAGTTTTACGATTACAGATATCTTGCGCGACGGCTTCTATTTCTTGACGAGAACTTAAAGCATACTTTCTTTCTGTTGTAGACTTGCTAGCACTATAGGATATTTCATGAATATTATCCTTAGATAAGATTTCTTGTAATAATTTATATTTAAAATAATCTGTTTCAAATTGAGGATAAGCATCTACTTCACCATAGTAATCTACAGCATGAATGTTCTTATGGCATGTTCTAGCTATTCCATGTTCTGCTAAATCTTCTTGTAGAACTAAAGATAAGATACTTTGTAATTCTTTTTCTCTATCTGTATTACTAGGTAAAGAAGAAGTAGGGATATCCCAAAGAATCATTTCTCTAGCAAAAGAGATAATCTCTTGGATAAAGTCGGGATAGTTAAACATTTCTCTGTAGCAAGGATACTCCTCTTTCTTTTCTAATAGCTTCTTTCTTACTACAAAACAAGTCTTTACAGGCACTTCATTTTCTTTTTCTAACAAATTGCTTAAAGTAAATAGCTTCGTTCCTAAAGCACCATTACTTTTGGATAATAAATCTTGATAAATAAATTCTTTTTGATATTCAGAGCATAGTATGTATTTCATATATAAATTTTAACATGTACAAGAATGAATGAGGGATGAATTGTTTCTTGGAACATACTAAACGCACAGTGATTAAACGAAAGGGTAAATATTGTACCGATTAACAAATAATAGCGATATTTAGCAAAAAGCCTTGACTCGTGCATGCGGGGGGGGTATCATTTTAGCGGTTAATCAAAAAAGGCATTACTTATGGGCGAAGGTATAGAAATATACTGGTGCAAAGCCACTAACCTAAGTAGTATATGCATTAGATGATTGTATATACATATATGGTAAAAGGGTTGCATTAATAGCTAGAGGAATCTAGTTTATTAATGCTTTTTTTGTGGAAAAGGGAGAATGCTATGGGGAATGTATTCAAGAAACTATTAACACTTGTTTTGACAATATTCTTTGCAATAACAGGTGCTATTTCTACAAATGTTTATGCTGAAGAACAAGAAAATACTACTAAGGAACAAGCGAGTGTAACATCGATACAATACAAAAATGATAGTGGTGAATGGGTGGAATTAACAGATAGTACTGAGATAAAAAATGGTACTGAGTTAAGAATTAAAGGTTCTTTTGAGATTAGTAATATTCGTGATAGTGAAGAAACTACAAGGGAGTTTGTTATTGATCTTGATCCACATAATATTCAATTAAATAATTATGATACTGCCACAATTGATGGTGGCACTTATCGAATCGAAAATGGAAAGATATATATTACTGTTACAGAAGAATATATTAAGGCACACGGGAATATTACTGGTACTTTTGATATAACAGGTAAAGTGAATGTTGAAGACGCTTCTACAACAGATAAAGAAAATGTAGAAATTAAAATTGATGGTAAAACAGTCACAATTATTTACGATAAAAATATTACAGAAAGTTCATTGAGCAGTAATAAAGAAGCTGTTGGTAATGCGTATAAAGGAACTGATGGGAATTTCTATCAAGATTTTAAGATTACTTTATATTCATATAATGGGGATAATACGGTTACTTCTTTAACAGATGAAATGGGTAGTAAATTAAGTCTATCAGGAGATATAACAGTAAGAAATAATACTACAAATACTGATATTGGAACTTATTCTGATTTTTCATCTATTAATGGTTTAGTTGTACCAAACAATAATACAGTCACTTTAACTTACACTGCTAAAATTGATACAGATAGTTCTGGTATATTAGGTGATGTTTTAAGTGTAGATACTTATGGAAATAGTTTTAAAGCAACATATAAAACTAATAAAGATAATGAAAAAGAAACAGATAATAAAACTGCAGTGGTAAAAAGAACAGATCCTTCGTTTTCTAAAACTGGAGTAAAGGATGGTGAAACAATTGTTTGGACAATTACCATTAATCTAGGTTCATATAAAGATTTAAGTGATAAAACATTTGATGGATTAATTTCTGATTTGAATGATTCATTAGGTGCTGGTATGAGTTCAACAACCACTTTAACAAAAGAAGATTTTAAAGAGACAACAGAAGGTTCTGGTATTTATACAGCTACATATACAACAAATATTACGGCAGATTATTCAACAGGATATACATTTAAAAACACAGCAACTTTTAAATTTGATGGTGTAGATAAAGAAGTTAAAGGTGAAGTAGTTGTTGGTCCAACTGAAAATATGATAGAAAAAACATTTGTATCATATGCAAATAAAGAATTTACTTGGAATATTGCGGTGAATTTTAAAAGTGGAATGACAGAGGTTGTGTTGACGGATGAACCTTCATACCAAATGACAAAAGTGAAATATGTCGCAATTGGAGATATTGTAATCATTGAAAATGATCAAGTTACTACTGAAGGCGAAAATATCATTGATAAAAGTCAATGGAATAGTTGGTCTAATGTTTTAGCTTTTAAGGATAGTTATGTAGCAGAGAATGCAGGACAAATAAAGAAAATTACAATAAAAACTTATCTTTCTGATAATTCTACATTAACAAATGGAACGACAGTAACCAATAAAGCTACTTTAAAATATAAAGTGAATGGAGTAGATGGAAGTGACTCTTCAACTGCTACTTATACATACAATACAAAAGTTTTAAAGAGTGCTTCTATTGATAGTAATAGTGATGCAATAAATTACACGGTTAAGATTCAATTAACTGCTAATGATAATCTTGCGGTAGGAGATGTAATTAGTGTTAAAGATACAGTTGATCAAGCATTTAAAATTGCAGAAAATTCAATAGGTGTATCGTATTACAACGCTTCTGATAATACATCTTGGATTGGCAACAATATCGCTACACCAACAGTTACGTACGATAGTGAAAAGAAAACATTTAGCTATGTTATGACAGATGATTTTCTCGATGTTATTACAGCAAATCCAAATAAGAAATATGAATTACATATTACGTATAAAGCAAAACCAACAGATGAAACAAACCTATATAAAGATAATCAAAAACAAACGATTACTGTAACAAACACTGCTGAAGGTTTTATTAATGGTAATTCGGTTGGTGATTCTAGTACAACAACAAACTATACTGCTAAGGATTTATTAAGCAAGGTTGGTACTTTCAAAAATGGAAATACAACTAATACTTATGGTTCTTTTACTGTAACGATTAATCCTAATGGAGCGAAAATCAATAATGGTAATCCTTTAAAAGCAGTAGATCAGATGAACAAGAATCTTGTCTATGATTTAACGACAATAAAAGTGGTAAATACAGCTACAAATAAAGAATTAACTAGTGAAGAATATAAAGTTGTATTTGATGATGAAGAAAATAGTTTGACTTTCACTTTACCAGACGCGACACCATTACAAATTACGTATCAAGCAACTATCGTTTTGCCATCAGGAACAGAACTAAATGCAAGTAATGCAGGAAATGATTTTACGCTATATGGTAAACAAGAGAATGCGATAGAAAAGAAGACTTATAACTTATCTGGTTCGTATAAACCAACGGTTTATATCGATGGTGAATCAGCTGAATTAAATATTTTAAAATATGATTCTCAAGATAACTCAATCATGTTAAAAGGAGCTTCTTTCAAGATTTATACAGCATCATATGACGCTAACTCATCAACTTGGAATATTAGTGAAACAGAATCAACATTCAACAATTCAAATGTATTTACAACTGACGATCAAGGAAAATCAATTGTAAATGGATTATTGCTTGATCAAGTTTATGCAATAAAAGAAGTGGAAGCACCAGAAGGATATGCAGTTGCACAAGATGTGTTTGTTGTATTTAAAGGTAAAGATTTTGACGAACTACAGTTACCAGATGATGGAAGTGTTAAAGTATACAACTCAAAGATTTCAACATTGAATTTCGCGGATGATGAATTAACAGCTAAAGGTAAATTAACTCTAAGTAAAACATTTGTTGACCATGAAGTAAGTGAAGCTGATTTACAAAACATTTCATTTACAATAACTGGACCAGAAGGATATAGTTGTACATTAAAATTAAATGATTTAAAAAATGAAGATGGTACTTATAGTAAAACATTAGAGGATTTAACTGTAGGAGAATATACAGTAGTCGAAACAATTTCTAATAGTAATGCTACAGTGACAAAAACATATAAAGTAAATGATATAGAAAGTGAAACAGGAACAGTAATTGTTACTTCTAAAAAAGATGGAAATATAGAAATTACTAATACATATGAGGAATCACCTGTAGCCGTAGGAAGCTTAACACTAACTAAGGTGATTGAAGGATTAACTGCAGAAGAAGATTTAAGTGGTATTAGCTTTGAGATTACAGGTCCAAATAACTACAGTACAACAGTATCTTTAAATGATATGAAACAAGATGATGGAACTTATTCCTATACATTAAATGACTTAGCTATTGGAGAATATAAAGTAACTGAAAGTAACGCATCAATTACAGGTTATAACCATACAGTTAGCTATAAAGTAAATGGTAACGAAACACAGAATGTTACTGTGTCAGAAAATACTACAAGTAGTATGTCCATTACAAATACTTATGAAAAGAAAGTAGGAAGCTTAACACTTACTAAGCTAATTGAAGGCTTAAATACACAAGAAGATTTAAGTGGTATTAGCTTTGAGATTACAGGTCCAAATAACTACAGTAC
>CAVCUC010000062.1:0-12895 GCA_963605225.1 bacterium | reverse complement strand
CCTTCATCTTCCAAAACAAACAAATCGTTTCGCATCAAACTATCTTCTGCAGTTTTTCTAGTCGGATAGACATTTCTTATCCAACCAATCTCTACTAAACCTTTTTCTTCTTCATCGTGAATAGCATCATAAATCTTTTCAATAAAATCTATATCTTCATTAGTTGCTTTACGTATGATCATCTCTACCGCCTTTCTATATAGTTATATTATTTTTCCGAATGTTTAATTAGACAAGAAAAAAAGCGATAAAATCGATTGATTCTATCGCAATATAATATGTAGACTTATGGCGTCCTCGGAGAGATTTGAACTCTTGACCTATCGCTTAGGAGGCGATCGCTCTATCCAGCTGAGCTACGAGGACAAGCAACTAACAAATTATACTTCATTCTAACTTGTCATGTCACTAATCTTCTGCTTTAAGTTCAAATAACATATCTCTTAATTCAGCAGCTCTTTCAAAGTCTAAAGCCTTAGCAGCTTCTTTCATTTCTGCTTCTATACCTGCTATCATCGTTGCTTTATCTTGTTTAGATAATTTTGTTTTCTTCTTTAGATATTTAGCAGCCATTTCTTTTGTTTCTTTACCATGAATTGCTTCTTCAACTGGTTTAGAAATAGTCTTAGGAACTATACCATGTTCCTTGTTATACGCTTCTTGAATTGTTCTTCTACGACTAGTTTCATCTATTGCTTTACGCATAGAATCTGTAATCGTATCACCATACATATAGACTTCACCATTAGCGTTTCTTGCTGCTCTACCAATGGTCTGAATTAATGATCTTTCACTTCTTAAGAAACCTTCTTTATCCGCATCTAATATGCATACTAAAGATACTTCAGGAATATCTAGACCTTCTCTTAATAAGTTAATACCAACGATGACATCGATTTTTCCTAAACGTAAATCACGAATAACTTCAATTCTTTCTAAAGTTTTTGTTTCATGATGTAAGTACATTACTTTATAATCACGTTCTTTTAGATATGCCGTTAAATCTTCAGCCATTCTAACCGTCAATGTTGTGATTAATACTCTTTCATTCTTCTTAATTCTTGCATCTACTTGTTCACAAATATCATCAATTTGTCCTTCAGTAGGTTTAACTGTAATCTTTGGGTCCAATAATCCAGTAGGACGAATAATTTGTTCTACCACTTCACCATTTGTTTTATCTAGTTCATAGTCACCAGGTGTAGCACTACAATAAATCGCTTGATTGATCATCCCTTCAAATTCTTCAAATTTCATAGGTCGATTATCTAAAGCAGAAGGAAGTCTAAAACCATAATCAACTAATACTTGTTTTCTTTGATGGTCACCATTATACATACCTCTAACCTGTGGTAAAGATACATGTGATTCATCCACAATCAATAAGAAATCTTTAGGAAAATAATCAAATAAATTCCATGGTCTTTGACCGGGTGTTCTTCCATCAATATGTAAAGAATAATTTTCTATTCCTGCACAATATCCATTTTCACGCATTGCTTCAATATCAAAACGCGTACGTTGTTCTAGTCTTTCTTTTTCTAATGGCTTATCATTTGCATCAAAATAAGCTAGTCTTTCTTCTAATTCTTTTTCAATCGCATCACATGCTTTTTCCATAGTCGCATGACTTCTCGCATAACCACTAGCAGGGAAAATATTATAAAATTGATATCCGTTTAAGGTATGTCCAGTTAAAGGATCAATCTCTGTAATACGATCAATTTCATCACCAAACATTTCGATACGAATATTAAATTCATTTGTCCAAGATGGTGTTAGTTCAATCACATCACCTCTAACTCTGATCGTACCTCTAGTTTGATCGATATCATTTCTTGTATATTGTAATTCAATAAATTTTCGTAACAATTCATCACGATCATATGTTTCGCCAACACGAATCGTTACAAACATATTTTTATATTCTACTGGATCACTAGCAGCATAAATACACGCAACACTTGCCACAACGATTGTATCTCTTCGTTCAATAAGGGAGTTTAAAGCACTCTCTCTAAACATATCTAGTTCTTCATTAATCGCTGCTGTTTTTTCGATATACATATCATTCTTTGGCATATATGCTTCAGGTTGATAGTAATCAAAATTTGATACGAAATATTCAACTCGATTATGTGGAAATAATTCTTTAAACTCAGAATATAGTTGCCCAGCAAGTGTTTTATTATGGCTAAATACTAATGTTGGTCGATTTACTCTAGCAATCACATTTGCCATAGTAAAAGTTTTACCAGTACCTGTAGCACCTTCTAGTACTTGTTCTTTTTTTCCTTCTTCTAACCCTTTAACCAAAGCATCAATTGCCTTAGGTTGGTCACCAGTAGGTTTAAATTTTGAAACGAGTTCAAATTGATCAGCCATTAATTAATTCCTCAGCATATTTAAGTTGTGTATCATTTGCATCACTAGTACTCCAATCTAATGTAACAGTTGATACTAATGATTCATATGTTGTTTTATCTAATATTCCTGTTTCTTCTAAAGAATGATCTTTTTGGAATGTCTTAATAGAATCTTCTGTAGTAAGTGAAAAATATCCATCAGTTCGATCCACATCATAATTTAGATATTCTAATGCTTTTTGGGCAATACTTACTTTATCGTTAACAGAATCATAGCTATAAGATTCTTCTTCCGTGAATTCAACAATTGTAATATTTAAAATATCTGGTAATTCTACTGTAGTATCCGGCTCAATGCCAACACCATTTACCCAAACATTTTGTGAAGATAACCATTTACTTGTTGTATATTTAATCGCTGAACCATCTTTAAATTGATCTGTAATTTGTACAGTACCTTTACCATAAGTTGTTGTACCAACAATTGTCACATTAGAACGTTGTTCCTTCATTGCAAGAGTAAATGCTTCTGCTGCACTAGCAGTATTTCCATTAACTAAAATTACAATACTACCATCATCATTCCAGATTTTACTTCCATTAACAGTTAATGTTTCACTCTTTCCTGATGCGTATTCTTCAATTAATGCAACACTACCAGAATCTAGGAACAAACCACCAACACTTTGTAGTGCTGTTAAATATCCACCACCATCATTTCTTAAATCAATGATTAAATTTTGAATGTCTTGTTCAATAAAATCTTCTAGATATAGTTTTACTTCATCGGCAGTAGATTCACCAAATTGAAGTATTTCTAGATAACCAATACCATCTTTTACTTCACCATATACTGTTGAAGAAATTTGATCTCTTACAATATCTAAAGAAACTGTTTCTCCATCACGAATAAAATCAATATGTACTGTTGTGCCTTGTTCCCCTTTTACAAGATTTGCAATATTTGTAGAAGACATATTATCGACAATTGTTCCATCAACCGCATGAATAATATCTCCCGCGAGCACTCCAGCCTTTTCTGCAGGTGAACCCTTAAATACTCTTTGAATCATGTTAATACCATCAGTCGCAATAAATTGCACACCGATACCAACAAAATTACGATTAATACTTTGTACAAAAGATTCCACTTCTTCTTTTGTCATATAGTATGTATGAGGATCTTCAGCGTTGGTTGTAATACCTGTTAAAGCTTGATTTAATAAACGATCATCTAGGTTTTCGATATCTTTTCCAAAGTACCAATTATTCCCCATTACATTGAGTGCTTCTTCTATCTTATCTTCAGTAGAAGAAATCGTACTTGCTCTAAAGAATGTTGTTTTTACTAATACTGCTGATAAGCAAATACATGTACAAAGCAAGACAAATAAAACAATCTTTAATCTTCTATTCGCTTTTTTTAATTTATTGACTAGTTTATTTGAGGCAACTTTATTTGTCTCATTTATTTCTTCCTTATATTCACTCATTTAATGCCTCCTACTAGTTTTTAATTTTAGTTACTACCAAATACTGCTTCTGGTCTCACTCTACAAGGTATACCATCACCATTTTCGCAAATATGACTCATCGCAGCAGCACCCCATTTAGTACCAAATGATAAATCACCACTCCATGAGCTTAGATAATCAGAAATAGATGTACCAGATGAAGCTACATAATAGACTTCTACGTGGCAATGAGGACCTGTACTATTACCTGAAGTACCAAGTCTTGCGATTTGTTGACCACCTGTAACAATTGTACCTACAGCAATAGGTGAATCTAATAATAAGTGACTGTATTGCACTACATATAATCCATCACTCATTTTATAGATTGCATAGATTTGGTTTCCACCACCCCATACGCCACCAGTACCAACGCAGCCATTACCAAGCCAACCATCACCACAACCGTTAACACTAGTGATAATTACACCATTACCAGCCGCAACAACAGGAGTTCCTTTATCGCCAACATAGTCAACACCTAAGTGTCTTGAGCCACTTTCATATGCCCATGTACCTGCTGATTGATTCTTGTGTCCTGCTGGAACAGGATATGTCCAACCACTAGCAACAGGAACATCATTTAAATTTTCCGCAATATCGGAGATAGTCTTCTTAATCGAATCAATATTCGCAGCCATATTTGCATATTGTGCTTGCAAATCAGAATATTGTCTTTGGAATTCTTCCTGAATGACTTGAATTTGATATTTAGTCGCTAAAATAGAATTTTGTTTATCTACTACTTCTTGTTTAGAAGCATCTAATGCTGTCTTTTCTTCTTCTAACTTTGCTTTATCATTATCTAGTTGATCAATCAAATCAGCGAGTTCATTCATCGTTGATTCATCATAATTTGTAATGTCATTTAAACCATTTGCGATACGCACAAAATCATCAAAACTCTTCGCACCCATTAAGATGTCTAAGAATTGATTTAAGCGCATTGTTTCTTGTGCAGCTACCATACGGGTCTTTACTTTTTCTTCAGCCGCATCAATTTGTGCTTCATTTTCTGCAATTTGTTCTTCCATTGTAGCAATTTCTTGTTCCTTAACAGATATTTGCCCATTTAATGTAGCAATTTCACTATTTAAAGAATCAGCTTGAGCTTGATATGTCGCAATTTGTTCACCATAATATTCGATATTTGAAGCAATTTCTTCTTTTTGTGCATCAATCTCTTTCATTTGATTTGCAAAAGATTCACTTTGTGTAGAAATATATTGCATATAAGCAGTACAAGCTGCAGAGTTATTCGAAGCATCATTTCCTAAACAAAGATTATTCCAATATGTAGTATCAGAGTAATCTGGTGTTTCCCCTTCTGCTTGAACAATGACAAAAGCATTAAATGTTAATACACAAGATAAAAGTGTAAGAAATACTTTTTTCATCGTTTCCACCTCAAATACTTAGTAACAGATAAGAAACTACCAATTAAACCTACCATCATACCAATCGCTAATAAGATAAGACATATACGATAAATAAATGGTGTAGGTGCTATTAATGAGAACATATTAGAAATAAAATGTCCTCCTGTAATTTCATAGATTTTTGTATAACCAAAATATGTAATTCCAATAGGAATAATCGCTCCTAAGGCTCCAATAATTAATCCTTCTACTAAGAATGGTGAACGAATAAAGCCATTTTTCGCCCCAACATTACGCATAATTGCGATTTCATCAGCACGAGCCATAATTGTTAGTTTGATTGTATTTTGAATTTGGAATATTGCTAGTAGTGATAAAGCTAGGGCAATAATCCAACCACCATTTCTAATCGTTCTTAGTGCAGAAATTAAACCAACAGCAGAATCACCACCATAGTTCACTTTATATACACCATCAAATGTACTAATTTCATTTGCGATTGCTTCAATATCTGATCCACTAACTGTTTCTACATAAAACGCATCATGCATTGGGTTACTATCTTTAAAAGGTTCAAATGCTTTCTTTGTTTTTTCATCATCAAAGCTATCTAAATAATATTGAAATTCTTCATCTTTACTAGAATAAGTAACAGTAGAAACTCCTTCAATATTTTTGATTGCTAAAGAGATTGCATCTTCGCTTTCTGCACTTTCTGCTTCATAGTCAACCAAAACAGATATAGATACA
The DNA here is from genome assembly GCA_963605225.1 of bacterium. Classification (GTDB taxonomy): domain Bacteria; phylum Bacillota_I; class Bacilli_A; order Erysipelotrichales; family Erysipelotrichaceae; genus Bulleidia. The sequence goes on along the minus strand of CAVCUC010000062.1, from coordinate 6,886 downwards.
CTTTCTTCTATGCCTTTCGTAAAGTTTTGTACAGTCATAGAGAAAATTAAAAATAAACTAATAATAATTAAAGCAAGTGTAACAGCACTAGCACTTTGAAAACTCATGCCACCATGTCTTCCTACACCTTTAAAACCTTCACGGATTGGTCTAAATATTCTGTTGATCATGTTGAACATATCCTCCTTCCGCAAGATCGGCCATAATATGCCCATGTTCTAAAACAATTGTACGTTTACGATGTTTATTTACCATGTTTGTATCATGAGTAACCATTACAATTGTTGTACCATACGCAGAATTAACTTTTTCTAGTAATGACATAATTTCATCAGACATAGCAGGGTCTAAGTTTCCTGTAGGTTCATCCGCAATTAAAACCTTTGGACGATTTGCAATTGCACGAGCAATCGCAACACGTTGTTGTTGACCACCTGATAATTCACCAGGGAAAGAATTTCCTTTATCATCTAACCCTACAAGATTTAATACTTGTCTAACTCTTCTTCTAATTTGATCTTTCTTTAAATTGATTACTTCTAAAGCATAGGCAATATTTTCCGATACTGTCTTAGAAGGAAGTAGTCGATAATCTTGGAATACAACACCAATATTTCTTCTATAAATCGGAACTTTAGAATGCTTTAGTCTACCTACATTAATTCCTACTACATTAACTACACCTTTAGTTGGTATTTCTTCACCATCTAATAGTTTAATTAATGTACTTTTACCACTACCTGTAGGACCAATAATATAGACAAACTCACCTTGTTCAATTTTTAGATTTATATCATATAGAGCATTTACGCCATTTTTATATCTTTTATATACATGTGTACATTCAATCATATTGCCTCCTCATCTAAATACGGAATCCATCATAGGTAAAGCCTTCACCATGCATATCTGTCGCATCAGTTGTGATAATAAATGCTGAAGGATCTATTTCATTCACAATTTCAATTAAAGAACCATATTGTCTTTCTGAAACTACACAAAGAATAATTCTTTTCTCTTCTTTTGTATAACTACCATAAGCTGGTAATAATGTAGCTCCTCGAGACAATTGTGCATCAATTTCTTTTACTATATCTTCATGTTGATTACTAATAATCTGTACTGCTTTCGATACTGTACCATTTAAAGTTAATACTTTACTAATTGCAGTAGATGTCATAAATACAGATACTAATCCTAATAATACAGAACTTAAATCATATACAAATAGTCCTAATAATACAGTTAAAAAATCTGTAATCAAGACAAGTGTTGATAGTTTTATACCTGTCAATTTATGAATAATGAGTGGTGGAATATCCATTCCTCCTGTACTTGCTCCAGTTCTTAGAACAATACCAATTCCTGCTCCACCTAAGAGACCTGCATAAAAACTTGCTAGTATTGGATCAATTGTAAGAACAATACGACCATTTAATAATGTTGTAAATATAGGATAAGCAACACACGATAAAACGGTATTTCTTAAAAAATCTTTTCCTAGGATTAAACCACCAATAATTAATAAACCAATTAATACGCTATTTGCAATTAATGTCGCTGAAACTTTTAGAAGTGGTTGTAAAGCAACCGCAATACCTGCAACTCCTCCCGATAATATTTGATAAGGTATAATAAAAACTTCAACGGATACAGCTAATATAAATGTGCCTAGTATGACACAAAATTTGTTAAATATTTGTTTCTTCTTATCTTTTCTCACAAATGAAATTATACCATTATTTTCTTTATCTTTTGTGAACAAATCATGAACCATGTTTTCATCTAAAGTCTTGACTCATTTTTTCTTTATGATATTCTACAAAACATGAGACGTTTTAAATATTTTTGGGTTTGGTTTATTGTTTTTGCATATATTGGTTTTATCTTTCATAACTCTATGACAGTAGCTGTTGTTTCAGAACAAGCTAGTCTAAAAGTATCTGATATTTTATTGAATATACTAAGACACTTCTCTTTATATACTAACGATATACAACTATTTAATCATTACGTTAGAAAACTAGCGCACTTCTCCGAATTTGCACTACTAGGTTTTTTAGTTGGTATTGCAATGACAGCTTGTCCACTATTTAAACATAAAATGCTTAATTTTATATTCTTCTTAGTACTTATTCCTTTTACAGATGAAATGTTACAAAACTTCTTTGATGGTAGAAGCCCGCAATTTACCGATATGTTAATTGACGCTTCTGGATATATCTTTGGTGGACTAATCATCTATATCATCATATTAATTTTGAAAGACATACTAAAAAAGTCTAGTTAGCATTCTAGACTTTTGTTTTTATATTTGGACAAATAAACTAAATACCTAAGAAATTCACTGTACCTGTGATTTTATCCATATTTGGGAAGAAGTATGCTCTACCAATTTGAAGACTTGCTTGAATTTGTTCTTCTGGTAAAGTATTAGCTTGCATTGTACCAATTGTTGTACGAAGCATAGCATATCCACTTAGTATTTGATCAATCATTGCTAGTCTTTCTGGATCTTCTGTTTCAAAATATGTTTTCACAAATACATCCCATACTTTTAGTGCCGTTTCAGGTTCCATACCTAAATAGAATTTAAGTGTTTCAGGATTTGATTTTGCACATTGTACAAGTAAAACATAAGTACCTGCAATATCGAAAATTGGGTGACCATAGCCTAAATCTGCCATATCAATTAATATTGGTTCACCATTTTGTAACATGACATTACTTGGGTGATAATCTCCATGAAGAATAGTGTCACGGTCTGGAATATCATCTATAAATTTCTTAAGACGACTTGCTTCTTCAGGTGTTAAGCGATCTCCCAGTTTATCCACAAATCCTTTATAAATATCTTTTGTAGAAATAAATTTAGCAGGATCCGCTTTTGTGCTATGAATTTTCTTAAGTAACTTAGCATATTCTAAAGCATATTTTTCAGGTTCTTTTTTCATTAAAGAAGAGAAAGTTTCTGCTTTAATCATTTCAAAAACAATGCCATAAAGATTACCCACTTTAACAATATCGTAAGAAATTGCTGTAGGAACTCCTGCTAAAAATGCATTCTGTGCAAGATTACGTTCTTTTTCAATCGCTTCTATTGGTGTATTTTCATAATATACTTTGATGATTGTATCTTCATCTAAACGATATACAATACCATTTCCACCTCTACCAATGACTTCACAACCTTCAACAGAGAATTCTCGCATTGCTTTAGTTACTTTCATTAGTGTATTAAATCCTGTCATATGAAGGATATCGCCTACTGTGCTATTTACATTTTGCATGACTACTTTTTCTTTTGATGATTGAATTACTTTTAATAAAACACGTAGTCCTGCACTTGAAATATACTCAAGATTCTTTGCTTCAAAAATAATATAATCAGTTGGATTATTTTGGATAAGATTAAATACTTCTTTTTCCACATCACTTGCATTAGAAGAATCTAAACGGCCTTCTAAGTTAATCACTAAAGCATCATTCAATTTTTCACCTGTAATACTCATAACTTTCTCCTCCTTATATGCAAAAAGAGAGCTTTACATCACTCTCTTACTACCTCTATAGATTAGTGCCATAAAATCAGGGCCTACATGTGCACAAATTGTTGGGCCAAGATGAGTGATTGTAAATGTTGTATCTTTAAATTGAGGATAAGTAGCTTTAATATTCTCAATTTCTTTTAAGCAATCATCTACATCATCTGCAGAAACAACAGTAAATTCTTCTAAAGCTGTTTCTTCGCAAATATCATCTTTCATTGAATCAATCAAAGATCTTAAGCATTTTTTACGACCATGTACTTTATTGAAGGCAACTAGCTTTCCATCTTCAGCTACATATAGCATTGGCTTAATTGCTAGTAATGTTCCTACAAAAGCAGAAGCGTTTGATAGTCTTCCACCACGTCTTAGCCATTGTAAGTCTTCAACCATGAAGCGATGAATATATTGTTTCTTGTGTTCTTCACCCCAAGCAACAACTTCATCAAATGATTTTCCTTCTTCATGTAATTTAACAAGCTGTTTAACAAATAATGCTAAACCACCAGTGATGTTGAAACTATCGATGAAATAAATTCTTTGGTTAGGATAATCTTTGCTGACTTCCGCAATAGCCTTTTCACAATTTTCAATTGAACTAGAAATAGCACGAGACATATCTGTAAAGATAATATCTTTTCCTGTTTCAAATAAGCCTCTAAAGAATTCTTCATAAGCAAAAACAGGAATAGCTGATGTATTTACAAAGTGTCCTTCACGCATTTGTTTATAAACAAATTGTTTTGTTTCTTCACGACAATCATCTGTATATGGAATATCTTCAATAACAAATGAATAAGAAATAAATGGAACATTATGCTCATTTAACCAACTTGCATCAATATCACAAGTAGATGCTGTAGCCACAATATAGTCATTCATAATAAAATAAATCTCCCTTTAGAATATAAGTATAATATATCATGTTTTATTTTTAATAAATCAAAAACCGGTTCCTTCTTTATTTTTTTGCTTCAATACTTAACTTAATCCGTCTTTGTATTTCCATAAAGGTCCAAATAATACTAGCACCTAAGGCTATGCCAAAGGCTACTGCAGCTAGTTCTGATGCAAAGCTTTTCATTGCTAACCATTCTCCATTTACAGCAGCACTAAGTGTGTAATATAAAGAACTTCCTGGCATTAATGAAATAATGGAAGGAACAAATAATACAATTGCTGGTTCTTTCACAATTCTTGCGGCAATTTCAGAATATGCAGCAATACAAAATGAAGTGAAAAGTACTGAAATAAAGCCACTATACATAAAACATTTTAGGCAAATCAAATAGATAATGCCACAAATCGTACCACCTATACCACCTACTAGTAATACTTTATTTTTAGCATGGAATACTAAGGCAAAACCTAATGATCCGATTGTTCCTGATATAATTTGGATTAAACTACTTACCATCATTACACTCCAACTAACATAATTGCAATCATAAAGCCACCTGCTATACCACCAGCAATTAATACACTTTCAATTAATTTTAATATTCCTGATACTGTATCTCCTACTAAGATATCTCGTAAAGCTAAAGTAATTGCTGTTCCAGGGATAAGAGGCATAATATCACCAATCATAATCATTGCTCGAGATAAATTAGTATAATTTGTAATCAAGCAAATAAATACACCACAAATAAATGAAGCTAGAAAGCTAAAACTTACACCATTTGGGCAATAATCTTGTATCTTACGTTGAAGATAAGCGATAAATAAACCGAATACTCCTGATACTAACGCATCAAAAAACGTTCCACCATAATATAGTGCAAAGCCAAAAGCCACAAAGAAATTCCCACAATAACGATAAAATGGTGATTGTTTTAATTCTTTAATTTCATGTAGTTTTACAAGTAAATCTTTAGGTGGAATTGGAAAAGCACAAATATCTCTACTAAGTGAATTTAATTTATCAATTTTTTCAAAATCATAACTTGCTGTAGAACTGATTCTTCTACTTCCACTTAGTAATGTGCCATCTTCATATAAATTTGTAATCGTGATATTTTCGGTAATAACAAAAATATCTGTTTTTTCTATTCCATATGCCGTTCCAATACGTCTTAGTGAATCTTCTACACGATATACTTCAGCCCCAAATAATAAGAGTAATTCGCTGAAATCAAGCATGCATTGTAGCATAATTGAACGATTTTCTTTTGTCTTTAAGCAAATATCTTCCATGAATAATAACCTGTACAATTGTACAACATTTTTAACCGATAAAGTTAAAAATCCAAATCATAATTGGAATTGTAATAATTGCACTTAGTGTAGAAAGAATAACTGTTTGTACAGCATAGTGATAATTTTTACCATGTAAATGTGAATAAACCGCAACATTTGTACCAACAGGACAAGCTATTGCAATCATAATTGCTGTTTTTAAATCTTCAAATGCACTTGGAACAAAGTAAATAATTATCATCGCAAGAGCTGGAATAATAAATCCTCTAGCAATAGTTACTTTATAGTTAGAAATATTTTTAAACATTTCTAAAGCATTTACTTCACTTAGATAAATACCAATCATAAACATACTTAATGGTGTATTAACACTAGCTGTAGAACTTAAAACATTTTTAAGAAATGTTGGAATTTGTATACCACTAAAAAATATCAATAAGCCAATACAAGTCGCAATAAAGAATGGTGCTTTAACAATAGACGATATTTTTAAACCATCTTTCTTTCCTGTTAGTAAAGAAACTCCATAACTCCATTGCATGATATTTAAGAATGCAATAAATGGTGCAATATAAAATACAGCACTATTTCCTAAGGAAGCTGTAATAATTGGTACACCAAAGAATCCTGGATTAGGAAAGCCAGACGCAAAATCTGCGATTTCATCTTTCTTAAATAATAGATGAGCAATAACTAATGATAATAAGATAACAACAATACTAACAATTGAAGCAATACATAGACCTTTAATTGTTTCACTTGTTCTTTCAACCATAAATCCATTGATGATAACAGAAGGAAGAGAAACATAAATTAAAATTTGACTAATAGATTTACTTCCCTCATTTGTGATTTTTCCACTCTTCATTAATACAAAGCCCACAGTAATTAATGTGAACATTGTTAAAATTTGTTTGAATATAATTAATGGCATTTCATTTTCCCCTTTTACAACTAGTAACTATACACTATATTTTTATTTATAGACGCTTATAAAACAATAATAATTTGTTATTGATATAAGCAAATAAAAACTAGGTGTTTCCACCTAGTCATCGTTAAGCAATTTGTAAATTTTGATTACTTTCACAACTTTCATCTAATAAGTTCGTCATACTCTTTGTACTAATGAGTAATGT
>CAVCUC010000061.1:0-13193 GCA_963605225.1 bacterium | reverse complement strand
CAATAGGCTTAGATAAGCGATTAGCTATCCATAAAGAAACAAGTGAAGCTAATAAAACGACAACAAATGTATATAAAATATATTGTTGAGTAAAAAAGTTCACGATTGAATCAATTGGTTCTAGTGGTGAATTCACAAAAATATAGTAACTAGCTAGATTCATTTTTACTTCTTTACCATAAACAATCATATCTTGTGAAGTACGCGAATTATATAAATTGATATTTACTTCACCACCATTATCTTTTACATATTGAATCATTTCTGATGGATTTAGCATTGATACAGGAGAGTCTTGAATAGAAGAATCAGGTCCATGAAAAACACATCCATATCCAATACTATCTACATCATATAGTTCTTGTCCTTGACTATTATAAATTTCAACACAAACATTACTATCAACTGTAAGTTGTGCAGCTTTAGAAATATCTAGTTCACTAGAGTGATTAGAAATGACATAGTTTTCTATACTACCACTTACATTTTTAACAGTAGAAATTTGTGTTTTGCGATAATAAGGCTTAATAAGCACGATTTGAAGCAAACCAAAAACAACTATAATTGCCATTGCAAAAATAGTGAAAATGATCCACATACTAAATCTTATTCCATGCTTATCTAGTTTCAAATTTGTACCCCATACCTCTAACTGTAACAATCAAATCTCTATATTCTTTGATATTATGTCTTAACATTTTGACATGTGCATCAACTGTTCGATCATCACCAAAGTAATCATAATGCCATACTTCTTCTAATAGCTTTTCACGAGATAAAGCAATGTTTGGATTTTCCATAAAATAAATTAATAAATCAATTTCTTTTGGTGTTAAATTGACTACTTCATCTCCAACATATACCGTTCTACCTTCAACATCTACTACTAAAGTTTTATATTCAAGTTTCTTTTTCTTTATTTTATATGTTTTATCTAAAGTAACTTTAATTCTAGCCATAAGTTCTTTAGGAGAAAATGGTTTCACCATATAATCATCTACACCAAGTTCAAATCCTAATAATTTATCATATTCTTCTTGTCTAGCACTAAGCATAATAATAGGAATCTGTTTTAATGCTTTCATTTGTTTACATGTAGCATAACCATCAAGTTTTGGCATCATGATATCTAAAACGACACAATCATAATCATTACGATTAAATAAATTCAAAGCATCTACACCATTTTCTGCTTCGTCTACTTCATATCCATTTAATAGAGCATATTCTTTTACTACTTCTCTAATATTTTTTTCATCATCAACAATCAATAATTTTGCCATACTCATTACCTCATTTCACAAACTTAATTTCTTTCACAATGCAAGACAAATCATCGGTCATTTTGCCTGTAAAAATAATATATGTATTTTTCAATAATTTCGAATGAATTTTTCCATATAACTTAGGCATAACTAATAAAGTCATTTCATTACTTTCATCTTGTACATTCACAAAGGCCATTAAATCCCCTTTTTTTGTACGATATTCTCTTACACTTGTGATTTGTGCTAATCCTTCTACTTCACCTTTTTTACGAATAAGTAGCGATAAGTTTAAAAGATTAGTATTTGTTTCTTCACGCACTTTAACAATAGGATGTTCCCCAAGATATACCCCTAAGGCATCACGCTCGTTTTGAATCTTATCATCAAGATTCTGAGCATATTTACGCATCGGTTGTTTTGAAACTAAATCATATTTTAGTTTTGTCTCACCATCAACTTGTATTCGAATAAGATCCGCATAGTTAAAAGCATCATCTAAAGCATGCAATAATGTCTCTCTTGTTTCTTTGAAGCAATCACAAGCTCCAGCGTGAATCAATACTTCTACATCTTTTCTTGTCACATGATGCAAGGATGTTCTAGCCACAAAATCATAAAAATCTTGATATAATCCATTTTCTCTTTCCTTAATGATGCTAGCACAAGTATTTGTATTTAATGTACGTACACTATTTAAAGGAAATAAGATGGTATTTTCTTTTATAATACATTTCTCTTTGCTTAAATTGATATTTGGTCCAACTATCTTAATATTTTGTGTTTTTGCTTCACGAATACATTCACTTATTTTAGAAGAATTTCCAAAACATTGATTTAAGTAACATGCATAAAAAATCGTAGGATAATGCACTTTGATATAAGTCATTTGATAAACAATTAAGCTATATGCTACAGCGTGAGATTTATTAAATCCATAGCCACCAAATTTTTCAATCAAATCAAATAAACTATTAGCTTCATTTTCTGAATAATGATTTTTTATACAACCTCGAATAAAATCATTTTTAAGATTATGAATCATATCCATATTTTTCTTAGAAATAGCTTTTCTTAAGATATCAGCCTTTCCAAGAGAAAATCCTGCACATACTTCTGCAATCTTCATTGCTTGTTCTTGATAAATCATGACACCATATGTACTCTCTAATATCTTTTGAACATCAGCATTCATATATTGAATAGAGTTAGGATGACTCTTATTTTCTATATATGTATTGATATAATCAAAAGAAGCAGGACGATATAAAGCAATAGCCGCAACAATATCATCAAATGAATTCACCTTCATTTTTCTTAAAAGATTTCGCATTCCTTCAGATTCAATCTGAAAAATGCCTAAGCATAATCCATCTCTTAATTTTTTATATAATTCATCATCATTAGATGGATTATTTGGTAATCTAAAAGAAGGTTCTATTTTTTTAATTTCAGAAACCATATCATAAATCAAAGATAAATTTCTTAATCCTAAGAAATCCATTTTGATTAAGCCTCTTTCTTCAAGATATTCCATTGTATATTGAATAACATGTATATGATTATCTTGAGTTGTAGGAACAAGGTCATTCAATTCATTTTTACTTAATACAATACCCGCTGCATGTAAACTAGAGTGTCGTGGTAATCCTTCTATTTTTGTGCTTGCATCAAACAATTTCTTCAATTTAATATCCGCATTAACAATATCTCTTAATTTTTTATTCTTATTATATTGTTCTTGCAAAGATGCTTTACTTGATATTTGCTTTGTAACTAAGGAAATATCACGTTCAGATAGATTCATTACACGACTTACATCTTTAATTGCTTGTCGAGGACCAAATGTTCCAAAAGTAACGATTGCCCCAACATGATTTTCACCATATTTATTTTGAACATATTGAATTAAATCTTGACGTCGATTATCAGGAATATCAGTATCGATATCAGGCATACTGATACGTTCTGGATTTAAAAAACGTTCAAATAACAAACCATATTGTATTGGATCAATTTCTGTTATTCCTAAGCAATAGGCACATAAGGATCCACATACACTACCCCTACCTGGGCCAATTAAGATATCATTTTTTTTCGCATAACGAATAAAGTCATATACGATTAAAAAATAATTTTCAAAATGCATTTTGATAATGACATTTAATTCATATTTCAAACGATCGATATATTCTTTACTTACTTGATTGTTACATCTCTTCTTTAATCCCGCTAAACAAAGTTGTGTTAAATATTGGTCTGCTCTTAAACCATTTGGTACATCAAAACTAGGAAGAGTTGTTTTTTCAATATCCAAATTTGCTTTACATTCTAAAGCGATTTGACTAGTACGTTCTAAGTCTTCTTTAGAATATAAGCTTTCCATTTCAGGTATAGATAATAAATATCTCCCTTTTACTTTCGTTAAAGATTGATCATAGATTGTTTTTTGATTTTTAATGGCAGAAATCATGTGGTAGATATCTTCATCATTCTTTTCTAAATAACAAATACGATTTAATGCGACTGTAGAAATATTCAATTGATTGCATACTTCTTTTAACATCTTATTTTTAATTTTCCATAAAGAAGCTTCTTGATAAGATAAAGCAACATCAAAAGCAGGTAATTCTTTTTTCATCAACGCAAGCTTTTCATAGATACCATCACGATTATCAATGATTAATTCACTATCAAAATAGCCACCTTCACCATAAGCAATAATAAAATTGTGACTACTATAAAGAATAAATTCTTCTAAGGAACAATAATCTAATTCAGAACATACTAGACTACTGAGTTTAATTAAATTTTTATAACCCATATTATCTTTAGCTAAAAGAATAAAAGGTATTTTTACATCATGATAATTCACTAAGACTTCTAAACCGAAGATTGGTTTAATTTGATACATTTTGCAATATTTTGAAAAGGATGGATACGCATATAAAACATTACGATCCGTAATAGCTATTGCATCATATCCTAGTTCTTTTGTCTTTTTTACTAGTTTTTCTATTTGAATCGTACTCTCTAATAAGGTATAACTTGTCCGAACACTTAAATGCGTAATCATATAAGAATATTATATGGTATTTGCAATTTATTTTGTAAATATTAAAATAATGTTGAGGTTAAGCCTATGAAAATTGCTTATGTAACAGATAGCGGCACAGGAAAAAGTATTTCTGAGCTCGCAAAAGATGGAATTATTAGTATTCCACTACAAATCACTGATGGTAAAACAACATATCAAGATATGGAAAATTTTGATAAAAATGATTGTATTAAAGCCCTTAGTGAGAAAAAAGTTTTAATGACTTCACAACCATCATATGGGTTGATTGAAGAATGTTTTACTAGTCTTAAAGAACAAGGATTTGATTTAATCGTTGCTGTACCAATTTGTAATGGTTTATCAGGTACTGCTTCAACGATGACATCAATTGCTAAAAATCTAGATATGCGAATCATATGTATTGATTCTTATACAACTTGTGTTGTTCAAGAGTATTTAGTTAAAAGAATTAAAAAAGCATATGAAGATGGCTTAGATGATATGCAAATCATGATGATTGTCGATGAAATTGTTAGTTCTTGTGAAACCATTGTTATTCCTAGAGATTTAGAGTGTTTATGTAGAGGTGGTCGACTTACCCCACTTGCGACTAAATTATTAAAACTATTAAGAATTGTACCTATATTACATTTAGGAAGAACTACAGGTGGAAGAATTGATGTATATGACAAAACGATGACGCTTCGTAAAGCAATACAAGTTGTTTTAAAACATATGCAAAATGATGGTGTAGATAGTACATATCACGTAGCGGTTGCTCATACAAATGATGTTCCAAATGCTGAAAATATCTATCATCAAATATTAGAAACATTCCCAGGAGTTGATGCAGAAGTCATTCCAGTATGTAATGTTGTTAGTGCTCAAGCTGGAATGGGATGCTTAGCATTAGAATATTTTAAGAAAATTTAAGCTATCCAAATGATAGCTTTTGTTTATAATGAATTTGCGTTTTTTTTGCGCAATTATGGTACTATATTCAAGTGTAATTTGGAGAAACATGAAAAATGGCTGAACAAAAGAATGAAAAAGATGGTCTAGAATTACCTAAATCATCTAAAAAAACAAGTAGTGATGGTGAAACAAAAATTTATAGTGTTCATCATGACGAACATGATGATATAAAAATAAAAAAAGAAATCAAAAAAAGACAGCATAAAAATACAGGATATAAGATTGGAACAACCATATTAATTCTTATCTTAATTGTATATATTGTTATTGCTAGTGTTGGATTAACAATCGCTAGTCAAATGGTAGAAAGTGCTCCAGAACTAGACTTAAATGATTTCGTTAGTGAAGAATCATCTCAAATCTATGATGATAGTGGTGAGCTAATTACTGAAGTTGGTGTTTATTTACGTGAAAATATCTCTTACAACGAATGCCCTGAAAGTTTAGTTGATGCCTTCTTATCCATTGAAGACTCACGTTTCTTTACTCACTTTGGCTTTGATATCCCACGTTTTACAAAGGCAATTTTAGAAAACCTAAAGAATCATAACTTTGGTCAAGGTGGCTCTACTTTTACAATGCAGCTAGTTAAAAATACTTATTTTACAGTTGATGCTGGTGATGAAAGTACTGAAAGAAAAAAGAGTATTGAATACAAAGTTCAACAGATTTATTTAGCAATTAAGTTAGAAAGCGAAATTAGTAAAAAACAAGTCTTCCAATTATTCATGAATCGTTTGAATTTTGGTGGTAATATCCGTGGTGTACAAAAAGCTAGTTTATATTATTTTGGTAAAGATTGTACGGAATTAAACTTATCTGAATCTGCACTACTAGCAGGAATCATCAACTTACCAAATGGATATAATCCTTACTATCACTTAGATGCTGCAACAGAAAGACGTAATGAAGTATTAAACATGATGTGCTATCATGGCTACATTACAGAAGAAGAAAGAGATTTAGCAAAAACAATTAAAGTTGAAGATCAATTGATTGGTGAAAATCGTTTACAATCTAGTGATTCTAAATATCAATCCTATATCGATGTTGCTTTATCAGAAGCACAAAAATTAACTGGTAAAGATCCTACTGTTACAGGAATGAAGATTTATACCAACTTAAATCAAACAATACAAACAGAAATTGATGCTATACAAGATGGTGAAACATCTGTTACCTTCCCTGATGATTTAATGCAAGTTGCTATTGTTGCAATGGATAATTCTACAGGAGCAATTGTTGGTATTGGTGGTGGTAGAAATTATGATGGTGCTAGACTTCTAAATCGTGCCACAATGAACTACAAACAACCAGGATCTAGCGTAAAACCTGTATTATCTTATGCTTTAGCATTTGAATACTTAGGCTACTCTCTTGATGAAATATTAATGGATAAACCAATTACCTACCCTTATGAAAGCATGGTTTTAGTTAATTCTAATGGCCAATATCAAGGTGATGTAAAGATTACTGATGCATTAGCGAAATCATTAAATATTCCTGCAATATTAACATTAGAAAAAGTTGTAGAAAAAGTTGGCAAAGAAAAAGTAGCTGCTTATATGCAATCAATTGGATTCTCTCGAGTTACAGCTGATAACTTCCACTTATCTTTTGCGATTGGTGGTACATGGTTTGAAACTACTGTTGTTGAGTTAGCTGGTGCGTATTCGATGATTATGAATGGTGGCGTATACAACGAACCTCATACTATTAGCAAAGTAGTATTATCAACTGGTGAAGAATATTATCCTGAAAACCAAAACAAGAATGTATTAAGTTCTGGTAGTGCATATCTTACTACTGTACTAATGGAAAATAACGTATCTGGTCCATATTTCAACTGGATGCAAGTATTAAAACGGAACTACCCTGTTTATGCTAAGACAGGAACAAGTGACTGGGGTAATGATGGTGTTCAATATGGAATTCCTGTAGGTGCGATGAAAGATAAATGGATGGCATCTAATACAAGCAAATATACAAACGTTGTTTGGGTTGGATATGATATGGCTGTATCAGGAAAACAAACCTACTTTAATGATTACAAACAAAATCTAAATATTCCTGGTAATATCAATAAATTATTACTTGATGTTGAAGAAGAAGTATTAGGCTATGAACCTGAAGGAGTCACAAAACCTAGTGATTTAGAAGAAGTAACTTATGTTTATGGTACATACCCTCATGTTAGAGCTGATGAAGGAACAAGTGGTTCATTAATCACTTCTACAGTTTCTAAATCTGGTCTAGAATCTCAACCACTCGTTAGTGCAGAAGAATATAAAACATACGTTGAAGAACACGCTGATACAACATTTGGTTTATCTGCTCACTATGATCAATATAGTAATTTAACTGTTTCGTGGAGTACAAATAGCTATACATGTTCTGATGGTCAAAAGAATATCTCATTACATGATGGTAAAAATGATATTGATGCTTGGGGTACTTGTTTAGTTGATTTATCATGGCTCACTGGTGGTAGTAGTGGTGGTTCTTATTGGGCTACAGTTTATGTAAATGATAGTGCTGTTGCTAGTATATCAAGTGAAAATGGTTACTATAGTGGTTGGGCTGCTGATTTATGGGGAACTGTAAAAGTATGTGGTGGCTCATCTTCAACTGATCAAACGGCATGTACTGTTGCTACATATCAAGAAACTGCTGCTATTGATTACAGCAATGGTTGGTGGGATGAAAACGGCGTATTCCATCAAAACTAATCATAAATAACAAATAAAGAAGATTAGAGATGCGTTCTAGTCTTCTTTTCTTATGCAAAAAAAAGAATCCCATCACTCTATTGAGCTTATGGATTCATGCACTTAATTTTCTGCTTTTAATTCACGTTTCATTAAATCGCTAATTGCTTCGTTAGGATTTTTTCCTTCGTAAAGGATAGCATATACTTCATCTGTAATTGGCATAGAAATATTTCTTAAATGAGCTTCATCATGAACAACTTTACAAGCTAGAATACCTTCAACTGTTTTAGTATTATTTTTCATAAATGTAGCAGCATCTTGTGTTTTACCAATTTCAAATCCCGCCATAAAATTACGAGAATGAGTAGATGTACATGTAACAATTAAGTCACCTACGCCATCTAGTCCTAAGTATGTTTCAAACTTACCACCGTAGCTAACACCAAAACGACTCATTTCTGCTAGTCCTCTTGTCATTAAAGCAGCTCTAGCATTATCACCTTGTCCACTACCTTCTAAAATACCACTTGCAATAGCCATAACATTCTTTACAGCTACCCCTATTTCTGCACCAATAACGTCCGTATTTGTATAAACTCTAAAATAATCATTAGAGAATAATCGTTGAATTACTTTAGCAGCTTCAATGTCGTTACTAACAGCATTTAAACAAGTTAATTTTCTTAAAATAACTTCTTCAGCATGTGATGGACCAATTAATGAAATAATTCCTTTTAGCTTACTAGGATCTGAAGCTTTTTCAATTACTACACTTAATCGTTCATGTGTTACAGGATGAAATCCTTTTGCAACATTAATAACATAGATTTGTTTCTGAACTACTTCAAATACTTTTTTAGCAGTAGATTCAATCGCAATAGTAGGAACAGCTAATAGTACAATATCAACGTCTTTAATATCGTTTATATCCCCTGTTGCATGTAATTTATCAGAAATCATACAATCAAAATATTTAGAGTTTTGATGATTTTTATTGATATCATTTATTTCTTCTGGATTAATACCATATAAAATCACATCATTTTGATTATCAGCTAATACTTGAGCTAAAGCAGTTCCCCAACTACCTGTACCCATTACTGCTATTTTCATTCGGAAACCTTCTTTCTAACAACTAAATGAATTGGAGTACCTTCAAAATCAAAAGATTCTCTTAGTTGATTCTCAATAAATCTACGATAAGTAAAATGTAATAAGTTAGGATCATTACAAGAAAGCATAAATGTAGGAGGTTGTATACCTACTTGAGTAGCATAGTAAATTCTAAAACGTTTACCATTTCTTGCTGGAGCTGGTGTAATCATTTGAGAATCCGCAATAACTTCATTTAAGACATTTGTCGCAATTCTTCGATTAGAATTTTCATACACTTTATCAACTACTGGTAAAATAGTCATCACTCTTTGTCTAGTCTTAGCTGATACAAACAAAATTGGAGCATATGATAAATAAGCAAATTCATTTCTAACTTTTTCAATAAAAGTATTCATTGTCTTATCATCTTTTTCTACTGTATCCCATTTATTCACAACAATAATTACAGGCTTTCCTGCTTCTTCAGCATATCCTGCAACATGCTTATCTTGTTCACGAATACCTGTTTCAGCATCGATTAAAAATAAAACAACATCTGCTCTTTCTATTGCGGATAAAGCTCTTAATACAGAGTATTTTTCAATAGATTCATACACTTTACCACGTTTTCTAATACCTGCCGTATCAACGATTACATATGGCTTACCATCGAATTTGAATGGTGTATCAATCGCATCACGAGTAGTTCCTTGTACATTTGATACAATAGAACGATTTTCATTTAAAATTGCATTAACTAAAGAAGATTTACCTACATTAGGCTCACCAATAACCGCAATTCTAGTACCTTCATCTTTTGGTTTATTGTCTTTTTCTTTAAATAAACTAATACAAGCATCTAAAATATCACCAATACCAATACCATGAACACCACTTACAGCAATTGGATCACCAACACCTAATGCATAAAATTCATAAATATTAGCAAGTCTAGAATCATCATCTACTTTATTTACTGCAAGAACTACTGGTTTCTTCGATCTCTGTAACATAGAAGCAATATATTTATCATCATCTGTTAAGCCTGTTTTACCACTTACAACAAATAAAATAACATCTGCTTCTTCAATAGCGATTTCTACTTGTGCTTTAATTTCTTCTTGATAAGGTTGGTTAGCAATTTGGATACCACCTGTATCAATTAATCTAAATTCTTTTGTTAACCACGAACAACGGGCATATAAGCGGTCTCTTGTTACACCTGGCGTATCTTCTACAATAGATAATCTTTCCCCTGCTATACGGTTAAAAATCGTTGATTTACCAACATTAGGACGACCAACGATTGCAATTACGTCTTGACTCATATTTTCACCTCATCAATCTTTTCGTGAACAATATTCAATATGACATTTACAACTTCATCAATACTTAGATCAGAAGAATCTACGACAATCGCATCATCTGCTTTTCTAAGTGGTGAATTTTCACGATGTGTATCTTGATAATCTCTTTTTTCAATTTCTTCTTTAAGCGCTTCAAGACTTACATCAAATCCAGCTTCTTTATCTTGTAAATATCTTCTCATTGCTCTAGCTTCTACAGATGCTGTTAGAAATATTTTTACTTCTGCATCTTTTAATACTACAGTCCCAATATCTCTGCCATCCATAATAAAACCTTTGCTAGCAGCCATTTCTCTTTGTTCATCCACTAATATTTCTCTAACACCTTTTAGTTTAGATATATTACTAGCAGCCATACTGATTTCTTCAGTACGAATTAAGCCTGATACATCCACTTCATCAACAATGACTTTCCCATCAACTGTTAACTCAATTTTAGTATCTTTAAGCATTTCAACTAATTTAGTTTCATCAGTTAATGCTATATTTTCTTTTATTGCCTTATATGCTGCAGAACGATACATCGCTCCAGAATCTAAGTGAACATAATTCAACTTTTTTCCAATATCTTTAGAAATTGTGCTTTTACCAGCAGCACTAGGCCCATCAATCGCAATATTAATTTTTTTCATCATAAAATCCCATTCGCATTCAATATCCAATAAATCACAACAAGTAAAACAACAACTAAAACAATAATTAATACAACAAGTACATTACTTACCATTCTATCTGTATGTTGCATCTTACTTGATACTTCTGATAAGTTATCTTCATAGTTATCTAGTTGAGCACGCATTTGTGTTGTCTCATTTAATAATTGTTGTCTAGCATTCCTTTCAGCCTCTAGATGGAAATCTAGTGTGTCACTATGACTTTTCTTCGCTACTTTCTTATTACTATTTGAAGTCGCATAACTAGTACTATTCGATTTAGATTCTAGCTCTTGTCCTCTAATCAAACTTTGAACTTCAGCCGCAATATCTTCCTTAGTCATTGTAGAAGTATCTAATTCATCATTATCATCATCCATGAATTCTTCAAAAGTTCGTTTAGAAGATTTAAATGAAGGTATTTCTGAAGTATAACTAGAATCTTGTCTTTGTTTATTTGTATTCATTGTAGGAATAGAAGCAGAATCTTCATCTCTATAGGAATAAAAAGGATTAGAATCGTATTTCTTTTCTTCTACATATGGTTTGTTAGGCACAACTGGTGGTTCATCTTTTTTAATAGAATGTAATACATTTAAGTCCGTATTTGTACTATATGCATTACCTTGTTCCATATTATATTTTTTCACTTCCCGAATATAATCATTCAAATAATCATTATTGTAAGAAGAAGTAGATTCATGTTGAATTGGTTTTACTTGTTCAGCTTTAGGCTCTTCACTAGTTCTAGGAGTAACAATATCATTTGAGTTATCTAAATATTGTTTACGTCTAGCATGAATAGGATCATACCCTTCATCCTCATATGTATTTTGAGGAGCTTCAAAATTGTTAGAATTAATTTCATTTAGTTTTTTTTCAAATCTAGATAAATCTTTACTTTCTATTTTTGTATCTGTATCATTTTGTAATCTATTTCTTAAATCTTCATATTTAGATACTCTCGAATATTTAGCCATATAAAATCTCCGTAATCAATGAATATTATAACATAATAAAACAGCTAATCATTGCTTGTTTACAACGAACTAGCTGTTTCATGCATTCTCTACTCAATCAATTAACGATGTAATAATGGTGAAATATGTTTATAAAGTAAAACTGTTATAATACTAACTAGAATACCTTTAATGATGTTGAATAAAGATACACAAATTAAAGCAAATGTAAATGTTGAATTAATGATTGGGAAAATTGCTTGTCCCATAGAAATAATCGTTTCTAATGGTAAATGATAGAAATAACTATAAGCTGGTAATAAGATACCAAAGTTAACAAATACGCCAAATACTGTCATTACAACTGTTCCTAGAACTAAGCCAATAATCGCAGATTTCTTACTTTTATTTTTCTTATAAACAATACTTGCCGGTACAACAAATGCGCAACCAATTAAGAAGTTAGCTACTTCACCAACATACATTGTTCCACTGCCTGTAAATAATGTACTTAATACAACCTTTAAAGCTTCAATACATACTCCTGCAGCAGGGCCCATTGCAAAACCACCGACTAAAACAGCTACTTCACTAAAATCTAATTTATAAAATGATGGAGCAACTGGAAGTGGGAAATCAAATTGCATTAATACAAATGCAATAGCGCCTAGGATTGCAATTTTAGCAATCTCTTTTGTTGAAAAATGTTTTTTCTGTGTGTTTGTCATGTTTTTATCTCCTCTTGCCTCAATAAAAAAGAGGCTTCTATGATAAAAACCTCGGGAAAATAAAATAAAAGATAACATACTCTTTCATCCAGACTGTACTGTCGCCACTAGAATTTCACTAGTTCATTCCGTAAACGGGTCGCGGGGTATACCGCCGGTAAGGAATTACACCTTGCCCTGAGATTTATCTCTTATATTATATACAGCATTTACATTTTGTGAATATATTATTTTTCATTGCAACTCATTGTAGAGTAAACCAAATTAAAAACTCCTCGAATGAGAAGTCTTTAAAAATTTCTTTATCATTAGTCTTCAACAGAAGTTCTAACTAGATTATATCCGCCAACGTTGCATCCTTTAGCTTCATAAATCTTGTTGC
>CAVCUC010000060.1:0-13203 GCA_963605225.1 bacterium | reverse complement strand
TGCGTTTTTTTGCCATAAATATATTTCTCCTACATATTTCTTATTCGCAAAAAAACATGTAATTCCCCAAAAAAAGTAAAATATTTTTATCGTAATTGATATATTATTTTAATATTGCGAGGATAAAGATATGCGTAAACCAATGATTGCTTTAAGTTCTAGATTAAGAAAAGATCCTAATACGAATAGAATCTTTTATGATAATGAAAGTTATTACGAATTTATTCGTTTAGGTGGGGGACTAGGTTCTGTAGTTCATGCAACAAGTATTGAAGACGCAAAAGAAATAGCACAATACTTTGATGGATTATTACTAACTGGTGGTGAAGATGTAAATCCAACTCTATATCACGAAGAAAACACTAAAAGTGATCCTATCGATATTGATATAGAAAATAGTGACAAATACTTATATTTTGCTTTTAAAGAATTAAATAAGCCTATTTTAGGTATCTGTAGAGGAATTCAAATCATCAATGTATTAGAAGGTGGTAGTCTTATTCAAGATATACAAACATATGATTCTTCTAAACTCAATCATAGCCAATACACTTATAACCCACCTATCGGTATGCATGATTATGCTCATACATGTAACTTTGTTGTTAATTCAGTTTTATATGATATATTCGAAGAAACACATTTAGTAAATTCATTTCATCATCAAGCTATTAAAAAAATAGCAGATGGTTTTAAAGCCACTGCTTATAGTGAAGATGGTTTAATTGAAGGAATTGAGAATAAAAATATTATCGCTGTACAATGGCATCCAGAACGCTTAATACATGACTGTGCTCATTTAAATTTAGCTAAATATTTTATTCAAGAATGTATTACTAATCTAAAATACTAGATAAATCAGAAAGAAAATACATCGGTTTATCACTAAGCGTCATAATATCATCGTACTTTTCTTGATTGTATGTAATTAAAGCAGTATTGAGTTCAAGCTTGATACTACTTAATAATTCATCATCAATATCTGTACCAATGACTAAAGTATCTTCAACAGCTGCACCAAGATATTTCATTGCACGATCTACTATGATTCTAGAAGGAAGCGAAAAATGCATCGCTTTCTTTTTTGTTGCTGCTTCTAACATTAATGTAATAGAGCCTGGTCCTAACAAATATTTATTTGTCCCCTTCTCATATAGTGTATGGTCTAAACAAATTAGTTGAGCTCCATTTAATATACAAGTTAATAGTTCAGAATAATCATCATATGTTGCATGATGGTCATTTCCGATAAATACATAATTACATTTCTCGTAGCTTGTAATAAAATTACCAGCTCTTAAAGCTTCTTCTAAGCCTGCTCCACCAACATGTGTTTCATATCTTAAAGTAGATGAAGACACAAGATAATCTACAGCAGCCATACTTGAAGTATAAAAATTACTAGGCTCAATATCATAAAAACCAAGGGAGCGATAAAAACTTGCTAAATCATTTAAGCATAATTTTGAATTAGAAGTTAATATACAAAAAGGAATATGATTCTTGTTTAAAACATGAATCGTTTCGATTGCTTTTTCTCTCGCCCTTCCTGTTTGATCTAATAAGCATGATGAAGTAATTAAAAAATAGTTTGCTAACATGTAGTCATTATAACATGTTATTATTATTGCTATGAATATATTACGAAAAGTATTAATTGTACTTGTTATATTAGTTTTACTCGTTTCTTCTCTTGTATTTGATGCATTTTATTCTGCACCATCAAGATTTAATGTACGTTATGAAACACTTGAATCTATCTATATTCCTGAAGGTATGTCAGATATCAGTATTTTATTTTTTAGTGATTTAGAATATGGGCCATTCATGAAGGAAAGTCGCTTAACAAAGTTAGTGAATACGATTAATAGCTTATCTCCTGATGTAGTGATATTTGGTGGTGATATTTTCGCTGATGATTATCAATCAAGTGAAGAAGAAAGAACAATTGTTTCTAATTTACTAGCGAAAATTGAGGCTCCTCTTGGTAAGTTTGCAGTATTAGGTGATAATGATCAAATCACATTAGATGATATGGCAACAAGTAAAAGTTTACTTTATAACGCTGACTTTGAAGTATTAGATAATAAAAGTGTAACCATTAGAAATTATGGTTCCGACTCTATCACATTAGTTGGCTTACAAAATGGTTTAAATGGTTATGTCGATACAACTACAGCATATGAAAACATATCCCGTTCTTCATATACAATCGCAATATGTCATACACCAGATGTCGCAAAAGATGTACCAACTGACTTAACAAAATATTTCTTAGCTGGACATTCTCATGGTGGCCAAGTATATTACGGTTTTGGTTCTCTATATATGCCAAGTGGTGCTAATTACTATTTTAGAGGGACTCATACTGTAAATAGTTCATTTACTTTAGATATTACTAGTGGTGTTGGAACAGTACTTCAAGATGTTCGCTTCTTAGCAAATGCTGAAGTTGTTATGTATCGCTTAAAACATAAATCAATTATGGCTAATTAAAAAACTA
Organism: bacterium; assembly: GCA_963605225.1. GTDB lineage: Bacteria > Bacillota_I > Bacilli_A > Erysipelotrichales > Erysipelotrichaceae > Bulleidia. Next base: position 10,700 of record CAVCUC010000060.1, on the reverse strand, counting down.
GGTCACCCTAGTTTTTTAATATGTCTTGTACTTTTTCTTTTGCACTTTCTAAATCATCACATACAACAAATACAATTGTATCTGAACTGCTTTCAATTACTGCATTATCTACTTTGAATACTTCACTTGGAGCGTACATTTGTAATTGTGATTTTCTAGTCTCAAGATAAGTTTGAACCGTTTCTTTTGCTGAATCTGTATCGGTAACTTTAAATACGCCTATGCAATCTGCTAATTTATCTGCAGCGTAGAAAGCCCCTTCTTCATATACGCCATCCTCAAAGAAAAATAATCCTGGAATCACTCTTGTTTCTACTTCTTGTACTGTATCTAAAGATAAAGACGAGATTAAACTAGAAGCCATGTCACTAGGTGAAGCACTAGTTGCACTATTACTACCACCACTTGAGCAACCACATAAACATAAAATAGCTAATAAACTACTGACAAATTTCTTTAACATATAACTCACTCCTTACAGTATGTGTAGAGATATAATCTTCAAAAGCATGTGTACCTGTCACATTGAAGTGTAATCCATCCCATACATAGTCATCATTAATTGTACCATCTACATCTAGTTCTTCATCTAAATTTAAGAAATATAAATGATTATTTATTGCAATCTCTTTGATTGTATTATTTAAATTCTCTAAATGCTCTGTTAATTCTGGTTCTGGCAAATCAGAAATATAATCAGGATGATAAGATAAAATCAAATAGATATTCACATTACTATTGTTTGTTCTTAGCATCGTTACAATTTCTTGTAATTTTTCACCGAATGCTGTGAAGTTTGGATTACGAATTTCATTGATACCAAATAATAAATAAATGTTATTCTTCGTTGTAGACTCAAGAACATTCATTAAAGTTGTTCCTTCTTCATAAGTATACGCTTCTTCATTTGTACTAGGATCAACTGTCATATTATCAATGAGTAAAAGATTCAAGGAAGTAACATACGCTACTTGCCAACTTGTATGTGTACCATATAGCGCAATAGAACCCATTCTAGAATCACCCGCAAGTAATGTATTCTCATAGAAACTATCATCTGCAGGATCACTCTTTCCTACAGCTTTTGTATAATCATATGTATTCACTACTCTACAACTATATTCTTCTGCATTAGCTTCATTACTAGTACTTGCAGAACATCCACTAAGTAGTAATACACTAACAAGTAATTTATTCAACAGACTTTTCTTCATTTTCAAATAAGTCATCACTTTCTTCTTTATTTTTAAAATCTGGTAAATCAGGTAATTCTTTTAAACTCATTAATTTAAATGAATTCATAAATTCACTAGTTACTTCATATAAGATTGGTCTACCAGGAGCATCGCTTCTTCCTGCTTCTTGGATTAAATCCCGAGCAAGTAATTTTCTTAACATTACATCTGCACCAACACCACGTATTTCTTCTATTTCAACACGTGTGATAGGTTGTTTATAAGCAATAATCGCAAGTGTTTCTAAAGCAGCTTGTGATAAAGTAGATTGCTTATTCATTTGGAATAAGCGTTTTGCACTAACAGTTACATATTCTTTGCTTAAGAAACGATAAACACCACCATAATTCGCTACTTCAATCCCTCTAGAATCATCTTCGACATATTCTTTACATAATTCATCAAGAATCTTCTCACACTCTTCTTCTTTGCATTCTGTAGCACTAGCAGCTTGTCCTGCAGTTAATCCTTCTTCACCAACGATAAAAAGCAAGCCTTCTAAGATTCCCTTTAATTTTCTTTTATTTTCATCTAATTGCAATGAAATTTGTTCTGTCTCTAATTCACTCATGCTCTATTACCATTACCTTTTGAAAACCAAATGTTGTCTTCTTCATCCACTGTAAATACTAGTAAATGTTGTCTTGCTAAATCTAGTACTGCTAAAAAAGTAACAATAAACATCGGTTTATCATGACAATCATCTAATAATTCATTAAAATGAAACGTTTTAGGAAGTCTATCTAATTTCGCTCTTACCTCAAGTTCTCGTTTTTCCATCGATAATTCTCTACGAATATGCTTTGTTTCAATTGGCTTAGAAAGCTGTAGTCTACGCATACATCTTTCCATTGCCTTTAATAAATCGTAAGGATTACCTTCAAAATGAGAATTATCACTTTCTTTAATCCACTCATCTATTTCACTAGATACTGGTTTAGAAAGTAAGTTTTGTCTATCTTCATATAATTTGTTTAGTTGAACACTAACTTCTTTATATTGTTGATATTCTAATAATCTTCTGACTAATCTTTCTTTAGGATCTTCTTCATATTCATCCTGTAATTCACTATCATCTTTTGGGAGTAATTTCTTTGACTTATATTCGATTAGTTCTGCAAGTTCTACTAGATATTCACTTGCTACTTCAAGATGCATATCTTGCATAGCACTTAAATAAGCTATATATTGGTCCGTTAATACATTTACATCTAAATCAAAAAGATCTAATTCTTTTTCTTTGATTAAATGTAACATTAAATCTAATGGACCATCAAAATTTTCTATCGTAACTTTAAATTCTTCCATAATATGTTCCTAAAGGATTATAACAAAAATCGCCCCTTTTCTCCATGCTTAGAGGCGATTTATTTGTCATTAATTGCTTAACAAAATAATTATGCAACTACGATATTCACAATCTTATTTGGAATAACAATTACTTTCTTAATTTCTTTACCTTCAATAAATGGTTTTACATTATCTTGTTGAAGTGCTAATTCTTTTACTTCATCTTGACTTGCATCTTTAGCTACATCTAATTTAGCACGCATCTTACCATTTACTTGTACGATAACAGTAACTTGGCTAACGACTAGTTTACTTTCATCATATGTTGGCCAAGCATCATAAGACATATCATCTTCACCAGTTAAGATTTCATTTAGTTCTTCACAAATATGTGGTGCGATAGGATATAGAAGTCTTAAGAAGTTTACCATCATTCCTTTGTTGATCTTACCAAGTTTATATACATCATTGATGAAAATCATCATTTGTGAAATACCAGTATTAAAATTCAATGACTCATTGTCTTCAGTAACCTTTTTCACTGTTTGGTTATATGTAAAATCAAGTTCTGGTGTAGCTTCTTCTACAACCATATCACTTGTTGCTAAACGATATACTCTTTCTAACCATTTTCTAGCACCATTCATACCTTGTGTAGACCATGGTTTAGAACTTTCTAGTGGACCCATAAACATTTCATATAAACGTAATGCGTCTGCACCATGAGATTCTACAAGTTCATCAGGGTTAACAACGTTACCTAATGATTTAGACATCTTGATACCATTTTCACCTAGAATCATACCTTGGTGGAATAATTTCTTAAATGGTTCATCATTGAAGACAACACCACAATCTCTTAATACCTTATACCAGAATCTAGAATATAGTAGGTGTAATACAGCATGTTCTGCTCCACCAATATAAAGGTCTACAGGCATCCAATGTTTAATTAATTCAGGATCTGCTAATGCTTTATCATTATGTGGATCGAGATAACGTAGATAATACCAACAAGAACCAGCCCATTGAGGCATTGTATTTGTTTCTCTTGTTCCTTCTACGCCATCAATTTCTACATGTAACCAATCTGTCGCATGAGCTAGAGGAGATTCACCATCTTCACTTGGTTGATAGTTTGTTACTTCAGGAAGTTCTAGTGGTAAATCATCTAGAGAAACAGTTCTCATCGTACCATCACTCATATGAACAATAGGAATTGGTTCACCCCAATAACGTTGTCTAGAGAATAACCAGTCTCTTAACTTATATTGTACTTTTGCATTACCACAATGATGTTCTTCTAACCAACTAATCATTTTGTTAATTGCTTCTTGTTTACCAAGACCATTTAACCATTCAGAGTTAATATGTACACCATCTTCTGTCCAAGCTTCTTTTTCGATATCTCCACCTTCAAGAACTGGGATAATCTCTAAGCCAAATTTCTTAGCAAATTCATAGTCACGTGTATCATGTGCTGGTACAGCCATAATTGCTCCAGTACCATAACTTGCTAATACATAGTCACTAATCCAGATAGGAATCTTTTTACCATTAACAGGATTTACAGCATAAGCACCAGTGAATACACCAGTTTTATCTTTATTTAAATCTGTTCTTTCTAGATCACTCTTTGTTGCACAAGCTTTTTGATAGTTTTCTACTGCTTCTTTTTGTTCTGCACTTGTAATTTCATTTACATATGGATGTTCTGGAGACATTACGCAATATGTTGCGCCAAATAAAGTGTCACATCTTGTTGTATATACAGTAAATTCTTTATTTGTGTTATCAATTTTAAATACAACTTCTGCACCAGTAGATTTACCAATCCAGTTCTTTTGCATTTCTTTTGTAGATTCTGGCCAATCTACTTCATCTAACTCATCTAGTAAGCTTTCAGCATATGCAGTAATCTTTAATACCCATTGACGCATGTTTCGACGGATAACAGGATTACCATGTTCACTCTTACCATCTGTAACTTCTTCATTAGCAAGTACTGCTTTTTCTGCAGGACACCAGTTCACTGGCATTTCAGCTACATAAGCAAGTCCTTTGTTATAGAGTTGAATGAAAATCCATTGTGTCCATTTGTAATAATCAGGATCACATGTTCTAACTTCTCTATCCCAATCATATGAGAAACCTAAAGCTTTAAGTTGTTCTCTAAAATGATCAATATTCTTATAAGTAAATTCTGATGGGTGATGACCTGTTTTTAATGCAAATTGTTCTGCAGGTAAACCAAAGGCATCAAATCCCATTGGGTGCATGACATTGAATCCTTGCATTCTCTTCATTCTTGCCATGATATCTGTAGCTGTATAGCTTTCAGGATGGCCTACATGAAGTCCTTGTCCACTTGGGTAAGGAAACATATCCATAACATAATACTTAGGTTTAGAGAAATCATAAGCATCTGTTTTGTATGTTTTGTTATCTTCCCACTTCTTTTGCCACTTTGCTTCTATCGTCTTGTGATCGTACATACTTCTTTCCTCCTATAAATATAAAAGACGCCCTAATCTAAGGACGTCTTTGTTAACGCGGTACCACCTTAGTTCACTTATATAAGTGCCCTTCATTATCTTATTAACGCTAAGAACGGTTACTCCATTGACGAGTTCAATTCTATTTTGTATTAGGTTTCACCATACCCTAACTCTCTAGAACAAAAATCAAATCTACTACTTCAATATCTTTGCAACGATTTAATATTACACTTTTTAAAACTGATGTGCAATGCATTATTTACTTAACACATATTCATATACAGCTTTTAATTCTTGTCCAATTTTATCGATACTTCTTTCTTCTACGACTTTATAACCTGCTTCTTTTGTACTAGGAAGAGTTTTCTCTACACATCCTTGTACAAGGCTTATAAATTCATCATTATTATGTCCTTTATAGCAATGAACTTTATCATCTAACCAAGGATTAAATACCCCAATATCTCTTACAACAACATTTTGATGACTTGCTAAAGCCTCTAAGACAACAATACCTTCTGTTTCTTCATAACTTGGGAAAAAGAAACAATCAGCATTTTGATATGCACCTTGAATAATTGGTCCTTTTACGTATCCTGGAAAGATACAATTTAATGGATGATTATCAATTGCACGATTAATTTCACTCGGTACAAGCATTGGATTAATTTCACCAAACCAAATAAATTTATATTCTGGTAAAGCTTTCGCTACTTCAATAAAGTCTAATATTCCTTTTCTTTCAAATGGTAATCCTACCCCAATAACAACTTTATCTTCATCTTTTAAACTAAAGTATTTACGATATGCTTTTACTTTTTCTTCATCTGGAGCATAAAGTGGTAATTCTATGCCATTACTGATAGGAAATATAGGTAATGTAATCCCATAATTTTGTAATAGTTGTTTAGAATACGGTGTAGGTGTAATAATTGCGTCTGCTTTTGTATATAAAGTAATTAATATTTGCTTAAATACAGGAGCTAACATATTAGACATAATAAAACTATTTCTAAAATCTTCTTCTGTAGAATGCGCATGATAAATTACTTTCTTACCATTCTTTCTTGCATTACGAATAATTGATTCACTATTTAAGCCACAAGTATTGATATGCAAAATATCATAATCTAAATCCCAAGGATCTGTAGTAAATTCTATACCAGCACTTGTTAAAGCTGCTTTTTGATGTTCAAATGCTCTTCCAATTCCCGAAGTTTGAATTAAACTTTCACTTTCAAAATATAATAAAACTTTCATAACACTCCAATATTACGCAAAGAAAAACAGTACTCCTTCTCTCCAACTGTTTTCTTTACAATTCTATTTTACAACAAAAAAATCATGATACCGTTAAGCACCATGATTTTTTTGTTTAATAATTTTTTAAAACTTACTCTTCGTTTTGAATCTTAAGTTTTTGTTGTAACTTATTGAAACGAGTTTGTGCATCTTTCTTTGTCTTTTCGAACATTGAATGTGCAACTTCTTCGCCCTTAAGTCTTGGTAAGTTGAAGTAACGAGCTTCTTCCATTAAGAATGCTTCGAACTTAGACCAATCAGGAGTCTTTGTTGAATCAAATTGTAATGGTTTTTCTAGTCTTGGATCGAATCTATATAGAGTTGTATAACCACAAGCTACAGCGTTCTTTTGTCTTGTAGGAGCGTTGATTAAGCCACCCTTAATACCGTGTTCTGCACATGGACAGTAAGCGATAATGATTGATGGTCCATCATAGCTTTCAGCTTCCTTAAATGCTTTAATTGTTTGCATTTGGTTAGCACCCATACATACAGAAGCAACATAAGCTGTTCCATATTCCATGAAGATTTGTCCTAAGTCTTTCTTAGTTGTTGGTTTACCACCAGCAGCGAACTTAGCGATAGCTGAGTAGTTTGTAGACTTAGAAGCTTGTCCACCAGTATTAGAATATGTTTCTGTATCAAGAACTAATACGTTTACATTTAAGTTGTTAGCCATAACGTGATCTAATCCACCATATCCGATATCATAAGACCATCCGTCACCACCAACGATCCATACTGATTTACCAACTAAATCTCTTTCCATTTCAAGAAGAGGTTTAACTGCTTCATTGCTTGATGCTTTAATAGCAGCAACTAATTCGTCTTTAACAGCACGTTGAGCATTTCTATCTTCTTTAGCATCTAAATATTTTTGGAATGCTTCTTTGCAAGCTGGTTCTACTTTATCGATGTTTTCTTCGATAATACGCAAGATTCTAGCAGACTTAGTAGCTTGAGCTACAGCCATACCGAAACCATATTCAGCATTATCTTCGAATAATGAGTTAGCCCAAGCAACACCATTACCATCTTTATCTGTTGTAAATGGGTTAGATGGAGTAGCAGAGCAGTAAATCATAGAACATCCAGTAGCGTTAGCTACAAGCATATCTTTACCAAATAATTGAGAAGCTAATCTATAGTAAGGAGCTTCACCACATCCTGGGCAGCAACCAGATACTTCGAAGTATGGTTTTTCTAATGATACACCAGCTACTGTGCTAGCATTACCATATTGTGGCTTTTCAGGAGTATGTTTGTATAAGTATTCAGCAACAGGTTGTTGTTTTGTTTGTGTAGCAATTGGTCTAGCAACTAATGCACCAGGATTTTCCTTAGTGTTAGGAACTGGACAAGCTGTCATACATACACCACATCCAACACAGTTTTCTGTAGATAATTGAATTCTGAACTTTAAGCCATCAGCTTTAGCTTTTCCATATAGTGGAGATGGTTCTTTATATGTTAATTCGAATCCGTTTTCAGTAGCAATCTTGCTAGCTTCTGTATATTCTTCTTCTGTCATTAAGAATGGACGGATTGTAGCATGAGGACAAGCGAATGCACATTGACCACATTGTACGCACTTATCAGCATTCCATTCAGGAACATAAGCAGCGATATTACGAGCTTCTCTGAAGGATACATCTTCTTTCATAGTACCATCAACTAGTTCTGGGTTAGTGAATTCAGAAACCTTCATGTTGTTACCTTCTAAGGCGTTAATCTTTTGAACGAATCCATCGTAATATGCATCACCTGTTTCGTTGTATAAAGCACCTTTAGAAGTTAGGTTGCTCCATTCAGGTTTAACTGTAACTTCAACTAGACCTGAAGCACCTTTGTTAATAGCAGCGATGTTGTTATTAACTACATCTTCACCCTTACGAGCATAAGTTGTACGAGCTGATTCTTCCATTAATTGTAAGCTCTTTGAGTAAGGCATGATTTGTTCATTTAACTTAAAGAATGCAGATTGAAGAATTGTATTTGTATGAGAACCCATATGAGTTTCACGAGCAATTGCATTTGCATTAATGATAAAGAATTTAGCATGCTTATCAGCTAAGCCTTTTAACATTCTGTTAGGAAGTTTGCTTTCTACTTCATCAGCAGACATAGTTGTATTTAATAAGAATGTACCACCATCTTTTAAGTCACGAACCATATCAAACTTGAATGCATAAGATTCTTGTGAAGAAGAAATGAAGTCTGCCTTATTAATATAGTAAGGAGAATGAATTGGAGTAGGACCAAATCTTAAGTGAGATCTAGTAACACCACCAGCCTTCTTTGAGTCATATGCGAAATATGCTTGAGAATACAAATCTGTATTGTTACCAATAATCTTAACTGTTGACTTGTTAGCACCTACTGTACCATCTGCACCTAGTCCATAGAATAAGCAAGTAGTATAGTCAGCATCAACATGAATATCAACTGGAGCTAATGATAAGTTAGTTACATCATCATCGATACCAATTGTAAATTCTTCTTTTGGATCATCTTTCTTTAATTCTTCATATACAGCATTGATATGTGTTGGGTTTGTATCTTTTGAAGATAAACCATAACGTCCACCAATGAATGTAATATCTTTATGATTTCTTAATGCATAGCATACATCTAAGAATAATGGTTCTCTAGAACCAACTTCTTTAGCTCTATCTAGCACAGCAATCTTCTTAACTGTTGAAGGTAATACTTCTTCAAGATATTTTTGAGAGAATGGTCTATATAAGTAAACTTTGATTAAACCTACTTTTTCTCCTCTAGCAACTAATGTGTTAACTGTTTCAGTAATTGTATCTGTAACAGAACCCATAGCGATAATTACTCTTTCAGCTTCTGGATGACCAACATATACAAATGGAGCATAGTTACGTCCTGTATGTTCAGAAATAGCTTTCATGTATTTAGCAGCAATTTCTGGTACAGCATTGAAATGACTATTTTGAGCTTCTTCAGCTTGGAAGAAGATATCATCATTTTGGTTAGTACCACGAACAACTGGATTTGTATGTGGGTTTAATGCCTTCTTACGGAAAGCTTCTAACTTATCTGTTGGTAGTAAGCTCTTTAAGAAGTCATAATCCATTACTTCTATCTTGTCATATTCATGAGAAGTACGGAAACCATCGAAGAAGTGCATAACTGCAACACTACCATCAATTGCAACTAAGTGAGCAACACCAGCTAAATCCATACAGTCTTGTACTGAGTGAGAACACATCATAACAATACCTGTTTGGCGGCATGCATAAACGTCTGAGTGATCACCGAAAATTGATAATGTGTGAGTTGCTAAAGAACGAGCAGCTACATGGATTACACCAGGTAGTAATTCACCCTTTAACTTGTAAATATTTGGGATCATTAATAATAGACCCTGTGATGCAGTAAATGTAGTTGCTAATGAACCAGCTTGTAATGCACCGTGAATTGCACCGGCAGCACCACCTTCAGCTTGCATTTCGACAACTTTTACCTTGTCACCAAAAACATTTGTACGACCAGCAGTTGCCCAATCGTCAACATGTTCTGCCATCGGAGATGATGGCGTAATTGGATAGATACCAGCTACTTCCGTAAAAGCATATGCGGAATGTGCAGTGGCTGTATTACCATCCATCGCTTCAAAAACCTTTTTTGTTTCTGTCATATATCCTCCTGCGTTACGGAATAATTATAGAACAGAATCATTCGTTTTGAGCATTAAAATCATTAAATTTGTAAACCTTTTCATTTATACGCATTCATGACATACTATTTATAGAAAGAGGAACCTATGAATAAGACAAAAAAAGAATGTTATGACTTAGCCTTAGAACTACAACAACTACAACCTTGGAATTACTTTGAATCTGACTCTCCTATATTTATAAAAATGCCTGATAACACAGATGTATATGCACAAATACTAGGATCGGATAAAAAAATTTATGGTATAGCCTTTTTTGAAGGAGAAGAAGGATTAGGCGATATATTGGATATGATGGATGGAGAAGATAAAACTGATGCTGATCTTACCTACCAATTATTAAACACATCTTTTATTGCTTTATATTATGATTCATTTGAAGAACTAATAAATCCTGTTTATATAGATTGTGTAGAAGAAGAATTCAAAAATAAACCTGGTAAAATTCCTTATTTTATTGAACTTGAAAAAGGATATGTACCATTTAAGCCACAAATAAAAACATTTAGAAAAATTAAAGAATATTTACAAGTTCTTAAACTCATTGTTTTAAAAGTAAAGGCTGAAGGATTTGATTACGATAGTAATGAAATATTCTCTGTCTATGTAGATGATGATTATAAAGATGGTAGTATCGATAGTATAGACAATTTAACATTACCATTCCCT
>CAVCUC010000059.1:0-13480 GCA_963605225.1 bacterium | reverse complement strand
GTCTGTCTCTTGTCCGGCTGTCGTTTCTCTGAACAACTCGCCCTCCGAGCGAACGATGGTGATAGTAACATGCATAAAAATAAAGGTCAAGTAGTTCCATTAAAAGGATTATTTTATAACAGGGACAAAGTTATTCTTCAGATGGGAAAATTTCAGGAATTAAATTGCTATAATAAGCAGTTTTTCCTGATAGTACATCATCATAGAATTGCTGTTTCCAATCGATAAAATCAATCGAACCCTGAAGTTCTTCCATGGATGCAATCAAAGATTTTCGCTTAATCTCTAAAATTTGTTTTCTTTGTGGAATGGATGATTCTCCTTGTAAACAAAGTGACAAATATTCTTTCATCTCAGCAATACTCATACCACATTTTTTTAGACAATTCAGGCTTTGAATCCACTTGATATCATGTTCATCAAATACGCGATAATTGTGCGCGTCACGTTTTACATTAGGAACGAGTCCTTCCTTGCAATAAAATTTTAGATTTTCATATGTCATATTGGTAAGCTTACAAGCTTCTTTCATTGAATACATAAAAATTCCTACTTTCTTTTAGAAAACGCTTGACCGGTAGTGACTACCGACTAATAGAATCATAGTACACAGAGCATTTCAATGTCAATGTGTAGCGATAGAACGAAAGGAGTAGATTATTATGAAAAAAATATTCTTAGTGGTGAGCTCGTTATTTTTTATATGCTTAACAGCATGTGGGAATAATGCGCAGTCAAATATGCAAGACTTATCTCAACAAGTTGAAAATGATGTATCAGAAACAGAAGAGCCTATTTCTAATGCGACTTCTGATTCTTTGCTAGAAAAGGAAAGTAGAACATTAATTGTCTATTTTTCTGCGTCAGGAAATACGGAGAAGATAGCTAACATTATTGCTGAAGAAACAGGTGGAAGCTTATTTGAACTTGAACCGGTTCATCCTTACAGTAGTGAGGATTTAGATTGGACGGCTGATGGAAGTCGTGTAAATCTTGAACATGATGATGAATCTTTACAATCTATAGAACTTGTAAACGATTCTGTAGAAGATTGGGATGAGTATGACACTGTATTTATCGGTTATCCAATCTGGTGGGGAAATGCCGCATGGCCTATTAATGGATTTATAACATCTAATGATTTTTCAAATAAAACAGTTATCCCATTCTGTACCTCAGGAAGTTCAAGTATTGGAGAAAGTGCAGTTCAACTTTCTGAAATGGCCGCATCAGGCAATTGGCTTGATGGACATCGTTTTAGTGGAAGTGCTTCAGACTCAGATGTTATTGAATGGCTATCTACTCTAAATTACTAAATAGAAAGGAAAAAATGATTATGGAATATATTACTTTATCTAATGGCGTAAAAATGCCACAGCTAGGTTATGGTGTGTATCAAGTTACACAAAATGAATGTGAACGTTGTGTATTAGATGCTTTAAAGGTTGGTTATCGTGCTATCGATACAGCACAAAGCTATTTTAATGAGGAACAGGTTGGGGCAGCTATTGAAAAATCTGGTATTGACCGTAAGGAAATTTTCCTCACTACTAAGGTATGGATAGAACACTATGGCTATGAGGAAACAAAAAAGTCTGTACTAGATTCGATGAGAAAATTACGTACGGATTATCTTGATCTTTGTTTATTACATCAACCATTTTCTGATTATTATGGAGCGTGGCGAGCACTAGAGGAGCTGTATGAATCTGGGAAAATACGTGCCATTGGTGTATCAAATTTTTATCCTGACCGCTTAGTTGATCTTTGCTCTTTTGCACGAATTCGTCCAATGGTTAATCAAGTAGAGGTGCATCCATTGAATCAACAGGTTGAAGCGAAAAAGTGGATGGATAAATATGATGTGCAGATTGAAGCTTGGGCACCATTTGGTGAGGGACGTTGTGGAATGTTTGAAAATCCTGTTCTAAATGAAATCGGTGCTAAGTATCATAAAAGTGCAGCACAAGTTATCTTAAGGTGGCACTTGCAACGAGGTGTGGTGGTTATTCCAAAATCTACACACATTGAACGTATGCAAGAAAATTTAAATGTATTTGACTTTGAACTTTCATCAGAAGATATGGAGAAAATTGCGTCTCTAGATACAAAAACAAGTGCTTTCTTCTCTCATGATGATCCTGGCATGGTAGAGTGGTTTGTTAAAATGGTGGAAGAACGCAAGGAAAAACATGATTCTACTAGTGAAAAAAAAGATTAGTAAATGAGGCTATATCATGCAATATGTAACATTGAATAATGGTATTCAAATGCCAATTGTCGGGTATGGTGTTTTTGAAATAACAAGAGAGGAAACTGCTCAATGTGTATTTGATGCGTTAGAAACAGGATATCGTTTAATTGATACTGCTCAAGCATATTACAACGAGAAAGAGGTTGGAGAGGGCATTCAAAGAGGTATTCGAGAGCTTGGAATTCGTAGAGAAGATATTTTTCTTACAACAAAAGTATGGGTGACAGAATTTGGCTACGAAAAGACTAGGGCTTCTGTAGAAGAATCCCTTCATCGCCTACAAACAGATTATCTAGATTTAGTGTTAATTCATCAATGTTTGTCGGATTATTATGGTGCTTATCATGCTCTAGAAGATTTATATGACGAAGGTAAGATTAAAGCTATCGGTATTTCCAACTTTAGTGCAGAGCGTATGGCAGATATCGCTACATTTAATCGCGTTGTTCCAGCAGTCAATCAAGTGGAGACACATTTGTTTTGGCAACAATATGCTTTACATGAATGGATGACGAAATACAATATTCAACATGAGGCTTGGGGTCCACTTGCTCAACATAGACTACACGAAGTGTTAGAAAATCCTATTGTAAAACAAATAGCTAGTGCCCATAAAAAAACAGAAGCACAAATAGCTTTAAAACTACAAGTTCAACGGGGTATAGTGGTTATTCCTAAGAGTATACACAAGGAACGTATGAAACAAAATTTAGATATTTTTGATTTTGAGCTTACTAATGATGAAATGGAACAACTTAAGTCATTAGATGAGAACAAATCGATGTGGGCAGAATATGATGATCCTATGATTGTACAGTACGCCATGGCAGAATAATAAAAAAGAGTGAAGCGTAGTTGATTTGCTTCACTTTTTTCATTTATTTACTATAGTTTGCTGCGTTAAGACCAACAATATATCCCATATGTGCACCAAGGGATAAAGCTTCGCATCCTGGGTAATAATCTCCAAAATATGCACCAGAAGATATAATTCCAGCAGCGTATAATCCTTTGATAATCGAATTATCTTCACGAAGAACTTCACCATTCTGATTCGTTAAAATACCACCATAATTACCACGAGTACAATTATATTCTTTTACAGCATAATATGTGCCATCATCTAATGCACTTAAATATTTTGCATCTTTATGAAATTGGCTATCTTCCTCGTTTTCACATAGCTGATTATATTCATCAATTGTATTTTGTAATACTTCAGGATCAACATGAATGTCTTCCGCTAGTTTTTCAATGCTATCTTCAGAATAAGCTTGTATAACAGTGCTACCGCTAGCACACTTATTTAGATATTCATCAAGATGAATAAATTTATTCGCGATTTCTTGATCCATAATGACCCAAGCAAAATCAGCTGTATCTTCTTCTACAAAGTAAATCATTTGGTCATGTGTTCCAGCAGTTTCTGATACTTTACGTTCACCATTAGAATTAACAAGTAATGATTCAAAAGGATAAGAGTTATAAGGTTGACCAACTACTGGCATGTCATAAGGATCTGGGGCAAAGATGCCACTCATCGATTCTTGGAAATCGTCTAGTACTGCACCAACTTCTAAGGCCATTGTTATTCCATCACCAGTATTACTAATAGCAGTAGCAGTATAGTTATTAGAAGCGATACTACATATTTCTGCGGTCATTTCTTCGTTTTGTGCATAATCTCCTGTTGCTAATATGACTGCTTTTGCATTAAAAATCTTTTCACTAGAATCAGTTTTTGATATGACTCCTGTAATTTCACCATTTTCTTCAATTAAAGAAGTCGCTGGAGTATCTAGATAGATTGTTCCTCCATATTGAGTGAAAGCTTCTTCTAAACGACGAATAAGTTGTTCGCCACCTTTTTGTTTAGTTTCTGTTGAAGCAAGTTGGATATGACTAGCATTTTGTATTGCTTTTTCGGAAGGGTCAGGATAAAAGTAAACTTCATTTTTCATTTCATAAGTTACACTAGCATCTTTAATCATATTCATTAAATCTGGTCCTACAGATAACATAGAAGAAACGAGTTCTTCGTTAACCTGATTTCTTTCTTGAATTTTATTTCTCGATAACCAAGTGTTGATAACTGTTTCTTCATCATCACTATTTTCGGCTACTAAGAAGATGCCTGAACTATAAATAGATGTTCCACCGACGATACCTAATTTTTCAATGATTGCGACATTTGCACCTGATTCTTGAGCTTTTAATCCAGCACATAATCCAGCAATACCACTACCTACAACGACGACATCATAATCGTAATTTTCTGTACTATCTGTTGTTTCAGTATTAGTTTTATTACTAAATGCATTTTCTAAGTTAGCTTGTTTGATAGTATCTTTTATAGCACTTAGAAAAGCAGAACTTGATACAGTGGCACCAGATACATTATCTACAGATGTACTTTGTGAGGATAATACTTCTTCACGCATAAGTTCTAATGCTTTGTCACCTACGCCTGCCGTTTCATTATCACTAAGAATGTTAATGTCTTGTATATTGTTACCATTAAAAGTGACTTCAATGGTTATATCACCACCCATACCTGTTACAGTTGAAGTATAAGAAATAGGCTCATCTGTATTTGTTTTACAACTAGTTAAAGATAGAAGCAGTGAGAGTATAGATGTAATGGATAAAAATTTTTTCATGTAGAGAGATACCTTTCTATTTCGTTTTCATTATACTATTACTTAGAAAGGTTTTTACTATGTCACAAATTTCTTTGTTAATTAAACCAGCTTCTTCATTATGTAATTTAAGATGTAAATATTGTTTTTATAGTGATGTTAGTCACAATAGAACAAAAGAATCAATGGGAATTATGACTAGTGAAGTCATGCATGCATTAATTGAGAAGTCATTAGATTTACCAGTTGATACAGTTCAATATTTATTTCAAGGTGGGGAACCAACGTGTGCTGGTATTGAGTATTTTAAAGAATTTATTGCCTATGTAAATGAGAAAAATATTCATCATAAAGAAATACGATATGGTATACAAACAAATGGAACACAACTAAATGATGCTTGGATAAAACTATTTCAAGAAAATCATTTCTTAGTTGGTGTATCTTTAGATGGATTTGCATTAAATCATAATTATTTTAGAAAAGATATCAAAGGGGAAGGAACATTTAAAAATATTAGTTTTAATCTAAGAAGATTAAATAACGCTGGTATAGAGACAAATATATTAACGGTATTAACAAAGGAATTATCGAAAAAGCCAAAAGAACTATATGAATTTTATCGTAAAAATAATATGAATTATGTTCAACTTATTCCGTGTCTTCCTAGTTTAAAAAAAGATGAACCTACAGACCGATTTGCTTTAACGCCAAAAGATTTTGCGTCTTTTTATCAAACATTCTTTGATTTATGGTATGACGATTATCGTAAAGGAAAATACATGTCTATTACGCTTTTTGATAATTTGATTACAATGTACGGAAATCAATTGCCTAGTCAATGTGGCATGATTGGTAAATGTCATATGCAAATTGTAGTGGAAGGTAATGGCAATATTTACCCATGTGATTTCTATGTATTAGATCAGTATCTTTGTGGCAATATGGTGAACGATTCATTAGAAGAAGTGATTCATTCTAATTGTGCACAAAGATTTATTCAAGAAGTAAGAACACTTAGCAATGTATGCTCAAATTGTAAGTATATTCATATGTGTCATGGTAATTGTAAAAGACTCAGCGTTTGTTATTACGATGAGAATTATTGTGGATATAAAGCATTCTTAGATTATGCAGAAGATAGACTGTATAAAATTGCTACGAGTTTAAAATCAAATTTTTAAAAGAAGATAAAGCATCATTAAACTTTTTATCTTTATGATATACAACATAATATTCTCTTTCTAAAGGGAAATCTTTGATACTTAATGCAGTTAATTTATGCGCTTCTATTTCTTTTTGACACATTTTTTCTGGTAGTATCGTGATACCAATATTTTCTTCTACAGCATAAAGAAGAGCTTGAGTGCTACGACTTTGCCATAATGTATCAATATGAATATTATGCTGTAAAAATAAATTGTCTAAATATTCTCGAACTGCACTTCCTTGTTCACGATGTAAGAAAGGATAGCTCTCTAAATCTTGTAATGTGACTTCTTTTTGTTTTGTTAAAGGATGATTGTTAGAAACTACAAGCACAAGATGATCACGAGCAAAAGGGGTTGAAATAAGGGAGTCTAAATTGACTTTATTTTCGATTAAAGCTAAATCAAGTTTGTTCGTAAGTAAATCTTGTTGTAAAGATAATCCATTACTCACCGTTACTTCTATTCTAATATTTGATTGACAAGATTGAATCAGAGAAGGAAGTAAGGTGTTGGATATAGTTACGGTAGAACCAATACGTATAGTAGTACTTTGATTATTCATCGACTCATTCATGTTTTTGTAATTGTCGAGTACTAAAAGAGCTTGCTCGTAAAGTGTATTTGCTTTTTCAGTAGGAATAAAAGAATGTTGGTAACGTTCAAATAATAAAGTATTATATTCAATCTCTAAATTTTTGATGGAACGAGAAATAGAGGGCTCAGAACAATAATGAATTTTCGCCGTTTTGGTAACACTTAGTGTTTGATATAACGTAACAAAGATTTCTAATGCATGAATTGTAGGCATATTCCCTCCATAACATAAATGTTAATAAAACATAAAAATATTAGCAATTTCATTATAATACAAGTTGTAATATAGTTAGACAAGAAAGAAGGGGAAATATGGAAAAGAAAGTATCACTTTGGAAATTATTTTTAGAAATGTTACAAATTTCTACATTCACTTTTGGCGGTGGATTTGTCATTATTGGGATGATGCAAAAGAAGTTTTGTGAAGAATATCATTGGGTAAGTGATGAAGAAGTATTAGATATGACAGCGATTGCACAAAGTGCACCTGGGGCATTGGCTGTAAATAGTGCAATTATATTTGGATATCGTATTGCAGGAATTAAAGGAGTACTCGTTTCAACACTAGCGACGATTATTCCACCACTCGTAATCATTTCTATCATTTGTAATATATATGATGCATTTTCGACAAATCAAATTGTTCAAATTGCTTTACAGGTAATGCGCGCTGGAGTAGCTGCAGTAATCGTAGATGTAGTTATTGACTTAGCAAGTAAAGTTTTAAAGACAAAAGATATCTTAAATATTTGTTTGATGGTAGCAGCATTTGTTGCATCATGGATTTTTAAAGCTAGTTCCATACAATTAATACTATTATTTTTATGCTTAGGCATTGGTCGCTATTTTTTAGATAGAAAGAAGGTGAATGCATGATTTACTTAGAACTATTTTTAGTATATTTACAAATTGGCGCATTCGCTTTTGGTGGAGGTTATGCCGCAATGCCTTTAATTCAAACATTAGTTGTTGAAGGCAAAGGTTGGCTTACAATGAGTGAGTTTGCAGATCTTACGACAATTGCGGAAATGACTCCTGGTCCTATTGCGGTAAACTCCGCAACCTTTGTTGGACAAAAAATGGCAGGATTACCTGGTGCAGTTATTTGTACACTTGGTTGTATCCTACCATCATTAATCATTGTCTTATTCTTAGCTTACTTATATAAAAAATATTCTAATTTAGCGATTGTAAAAACAGTACTTGGACAATTAAGACCAGCTGTTGTTGCGATGATTGCTTCTGCGGGTATGACGATTTTATTACTTGCTTTATTTGGAACAAGTTCTTTAGGGGAAATTCAATTTTCTTCACTTAGAATTATTGAAGTATGTATCTTTATTGCATGCTTAATCTTATTAAGACTAAAGAAAATTGGCCCAATTCAAGTTGTTTTCTTAAGTGCAATTGTTGGAACATTACTTTATTGTTTCTTTTGAGAAGAGTGAGCTAATGTTTCAAGTAACATTTCTACAACAATTAAAAATATAGCTTGGTTATCTAAAAAGGAATATTCTGTGTTATTTGTAATGTGTGGCAACACAATATAAGTTTCACAGAATTTTTTAAATGATAAATTTTTAGACATGGTAAAACAAATAATTGGTATATTAGAGAAGTGGGCTTCTTGTGTAATCGTATAATATGTTTTTGCTGTATCTTGAATCGTAAATAGAATGATTAAATCGTCTTGATTTAATATTTCAGGCATATCTTTCATTAGTGCAACATTATCGATTGCTTCAGCGTCATAACCTATTTTTGCTAGTCGTCGACGTAATTGCATAGCAGGAATATAAGTTCGATCATAACCAATTGTTTTTATGCGACGAGCAGACATGAGTTTCTTTGCAATTTTATCTAAATCATCTTGCGATAAACTAGTTTTTAATTGTTGTATACAAGAAATGTAGGCATCTCCTATATCGTTAATGATTGAATCACCTTGGATATTTTCTTCTTGTTCAGTTGAACGCATTAAACTACGTGATAAATCAAATCTAAATTCAGAAAACCCAGAATATCCTATCTTTTGTGTAAAACGAATCATCGCTGTTTTACTCGTATTAGCAGATTCAGCTACATCAATGATTGGCTTACGAGCAACTTCTAGGGGATGGTTCAATATATAAATCGCAATTTCTTGTTCAGTCTTAGTAAAACTCTCATAATTTTTTTGTATACGGTCTAAAGCATTCATAAATAAAACTCCTAATAACAATATTATATCAGTGAATTGGACCTATTTTCTAAAATAAATTGGACCAAAATGAAAATAAGTCCAAAATAATATTGAAATTTGGTCCAGGATGGTGTAGATTGAAATCACAAGGTACAAGGGAGGACAAATTAAATGAACGGTATCTTAGATAATTTACAGAATTTTTTAGTTCCATTGTCTCAAAAGATTAATGAGAACAAAGTCTTACAGGGAATTAGTCGTGGCTTTGCGATGTTATTACCTGTAATCATGGTAGGAGCAATTTTCTCATTACTTGCTTCATTAAACATTGAAGTTTATCAAAACTTCATTACAGCAACTGGTTTAAAACCTATCTTTGCAATTCCTGCATCATTTACAACAGATATGTTAGCAGTATATGCAGTATTCCTAATTGCTTATGCTGAAGCAAAACTAATTGACATTGATGATGCGATTACTTCTGGAGCTATCGCATTAATGGTATTCTTAATTTTGACACCTCTTGGAGTAAGTGGTACAGATGCGGATAGTGGTGTTGTAGTAAAAGTGGCTGCTGCTGTTAGTACAGGTTACTTAGGATCTAAAGGCTTATTTACTGCAATGATTCTTGGTATTGTTATTCCTAGAATTCATAAACTATTCATAAAATATAATATTGGAATCAAAATGCCTGACTCTGTTCCACCAATGATCACAAAATCATTTAGTGCGATGATTCCTGCAATGGTAATTGCTTTAGTTGCTGCAATCATTAAAGTGGCTATTCCAGTAACAGGATATGCTTCTGTAACAGATTTAATTTATGGAGTATTAAAAGCTCCTCTTGCTGCTTTAACTGCTTCTCCATTTACATATGCTATATTATTACTTGTATGTAACTTATTATGGTTCTTCGGTATTCATGGTGGCATGGTTGCTTCAGCATTTAGAGAAGCTTTATACGCTACAGCTACACTTGAAAACTTAGCAGCTTATACAGCTGGTGAAACAATTCCTAACGTATTAACAACTGGTGCTTGGTTAAGTATTGGTAATATTGGTGGATCAGCTTGTGCAATTGGTTTATGTATCTGTATTGCCTTATTTGCTAAATCAGAAAGATATAAAGCTTTAAATAAAGTATCTCTAGCAGCTGGCTTATGTGGTATTTCTGAACCAATGGTATTTGGATTCCCTATGGTATTAAATCCAATCCTATTTATTCCTATGCTAGTCGCTCCAACAGTAACATTATTCTTAGGTTACTTTGCAATGAAGCTTGGTTTAGTTCCTTATATGATTGGTACAAACGTTCCTAATGGTACACCAGTACTATTATCAGGATTTATTGCCTTCGGTAGTTTCAAAGGAGTTTTATTACAATTAGTATTAATTGCTGTATCTACTGCAATTTACTATCCATTCTTCAAGATGTGCGATAAAGAAGAATTAAAACAAGAACAAGCATCTAAATAGTAGAAAGGTAAAGGTCTACCTAGGTAGACCTTTTGGTGAAATAAATGAGTAAACAACCAAACATTTTATATTTCGTAGCAGATCAAATGCGAGCTGATACTCAACATTATTTAGGTAATCCTGCTTCAGTTACACCTAACTTAGATAAGTTAGTAGAAGAAGGTGTAGGATTTGAAAATGCCTATTGTCAAAATCCTGTATGTGTTCCTAGTCGTTGTAGTTTTATGACTGGTTTATATCCTCATACTACAGGACATAGAACAATGCATTTCTTACAAGAAGAAGATGAACCAAATATCCTAAAGACAATGAAAAAAGCAGGATATGAAGTCATTTGGATTGGTAGAAATGATATTGTTCCAGGAGATAAATCAAAAGCAGAATATTGCGATGAATATTATGATGGTGTTCATCCAGGAAATATTCGTGATACATCGTTTGATATTATGTCCATTCTTCAACATACAAAACATGACGCAAAAGATAAGAAACCTTTTTCTAAAGATGAATATTCATTCTATATTGGTAAAGTTCCTGAAGAAAAAAGTGGACCGGCAGATGTGGGTTGCGTGAAGGCTTGCTTAGAGTATTTAGATCGAAAGAAAAAATCAGGAGATGATAGACCATTCTTTGTTTATTGTACATTAATGTATCCTCATCCACCTTATGGATGCTCAGAACCTTGGTTTTCTATGATTGATCGTAATGCACTACCACCTCGTAAAAAGTGGAATCCAAATAAAC
Organism: bacterium; assembly: GCA_963605225.1. Lineage (GTDB taxonomy): Bacteria > Bacillota_I > Bacilli_A > Erysipelotrichales > Erysipelotrichaceae > Bulleidia. Next base: position 2,380 of record CAVCUC010000059.1, on the reverse strand, counting down.
CAAAGATGTTAGTAGAAACAGCTAATAAGATGGAACTTCACGATTGGAGTGAAGAAAGATGGAATGAACTAAGAGCTGTATATTTAGGAATGACAGCGAAATGGGATAGTCAATTAGGACAAGTTATTGATAAATTAAAAGAGTGTGATTTCTATGATGATACAAATATCTTCTGTTTCTCAGATCATGGTGACTATACAGGGGATTATGATATTGTTGAAAAACTACAAAACTGTTTTGAAGATGATTTAACGAATATTCCATTAGTCATTAAACCTTCAAAAGATATCCCTGTTAAACCACGTGTCACAAAAGCTTTAGCAGAACTAGTAGATTTAACTGCTACAGTAAGTGAAATGACAGGTGTAGAACTAGATTATGTGCAATATGGTAAATCATTAGTCCATGTATTAAAGGGTGATGATGAACATTCTGAAGCAATCTTTGCGGAAGGTGGTAGACCATATGGCGATAAACCAGCAATGGAACTAGGACATGATAGTCCAGAGGATATGTATTGGCCACGTTTATCTGTTCAACATGAAGAAAGTGGTGCACATGGTAGAGCAACAATGTGTAGAATGGGAAATATCAAATATACAATGCGTTTATATGAAAAAGATGAATTGTACGATTTAGATAAGGATCCAGATGAACAAGTAAATGAAATTGATAATCCAGAATATGCATCAACAATTGTGAAGATGCAATCTGCTATCTTAAAGTGGTACCAAGAAACAGTGGATTGGGTACCAAATAGAAAAGACAAGCGTTAGTAATATGCAAATCTATTGGACAGACTTTCATAGTAATATTCATTCTAGTCAAATGAATGAATTAGAAGAGTGGTACAAACAAGTAAAGCAGATATTTGATTTTTGGCCTATCGCATATTATCCGTATGGAATGCGAAAAGATAAAACAGGATTAGATGTAGAAGATTTAATTGACCAAGAACAAATCTTAAAAGATTGGGAAGAATTAAGAGCTTTTACAAATAAAGTAAATGTGTCAGGTTTCCCAATGTTTATGGGATATGAGTGGCAAGGTAATGGACTAGATGGTGACCATAATGTCTTTTTTAAAGATAACTACCAAGATCCTGAATTTCCTTTGAATTATCTAGAATTAATTGAAGAATATAAAGATATAGAAGCAATTGGTATCCCTCACCATACAGCATATGCATTAAATAATCGAGGTAAGAATTGGAAGAATCAAAATGATACTTTCTCACCATTTGCGGAAATCTATTCTTCACATGGTTCTAGTGAACTGGATGAAAATTCTATCTCGATGGATAGACATATTCATATGGGACCAAGATGTGATTTAACTTCTGTGAGTAGTGGCTTAAAAGATGGACATCACTTTGGAATTATCGCTTCAGGGGATAATCATAGTTGTCCTGGAGTATATGGCTTTGGGCAAGCTGCTGTTATAGCAAAAGATGCTACAAAAGAAGAAATTTGGAAAGCTTTAAGACAAAGACATGTATATGGTGTATCAAAAGATAAAATCAAACTAGATTATCATCTTGATGAAGCAATGATGGGTGATGAAATCGAAGAAGGTAAACATACATTAACTTTAAATGTTGAAGGTATGGATACAATTGACCGTATTGAAATCTTACAGAACGAACAAAGAGAAGAATTAATCACAGGACCAAAAGAATCTTTACCTAGTTCTAATGAAAAAGTTACAGTTAAATTTTATGTAGAAGCAGGTTGGGGACCAGATATTCGAGTATTCCCAAAATATGTATCACGCAAGTGGCAAGGCCATTTAGAAACAGATGGTTGTATTAAATCGGTTACACCTTGTTTTAGTACATTTGGTCAATCAATCGATAAACAAAATGATACGGAATGTGACTTTACATTAACAACGCATTCTAATACAACAACTGGTAAATGGATGGGGCCAAGTGCAGTAACAACAGAAGGAATGTACTTTGAAATTGAAGGTACACTTGATACTAAAGTAAAGCTCGTATTAGAAAAACAAGAAGTTACTTTAAGTATTAAAGAAATACTAGAAGGTACTAGAGTATATGCTCTAGAAGATGAAGTGAAAGATTTATTAAATCAAACATATGGATTTAAAGAGTATTACCGTAGTGATCCATTTTGGCATAATGCATATAAGTTTAGAATTCGTAAAGGTTCATTAGATTCTTGGTATAAACAAAGTATTTCAAAAGAAATCGAAACAAGAAGTCATGATGAAATTCGAGTTAAAGTATATGAGAAAAATGGTTCATGTGCGTGGAGTAGCCCAATATTTATAAAATAAAGAAGGAAGAAGAAAATGAAAAACGTATATTTATTTTGTGCAGCAGGTATGTCTACTAGCTTATTAGTAAACAAGATGAAAG
>CAVCUC010000058.1:0-14833 GCA_963605225.1 bacterium | reverse complement strand
GCACAGGATTATGTTTTACCCCTTCATATTTATTTAGATAGCGAAAGAATGACCTTAATGATGATAAATTACGATTATAACTAGCTTGTGATAAAGGTACTCCGCCTATTTCACCACTTCTTAAACTAGTTACATAATCACTAATAGTAGTTTTATCTACATCATCAAAAGAAGTAATATCATTTTCTTCTAAATAATTTAGAAAGCGACTAATATCTCTACGATATGCATCATCCGTATCTTTTGAACCCGTTCTAGATAAACGAATATGTTGTAAAAAACGTTCTAATACTTCACTATAATTCATTTGATTTAATCTTTTCTTCTATGATAGGAAGAGATTGTTTAGCATATGCCTCTTTACGGTCTTGTTTTCTTACAGCTGTATTTAAGTGCATAATACCAAAGTTTGCATTCATTGGTTGGAAATGGTTAGGATCTGCATGCGTAATATAATATGCCATTGAACCAAGCATTGTACTTTGATCTAAGTTTGCTAGAGGCTCGCCTTTGATTAAGTGAGCCATATTAATTCCTGCAAGCATTCCACTTGCGGCACTTTCAATATAACCTTCTACACCTGTCATTTGACCAGCAAAGAATAAATCATCACGTTTTTTTGTTTGATATGTTTGTTTTAACACTGTAGGAGAATTGATATATGTATTACGATGCATTACACCATATCTTACGATTTCACAATTTTCTAATCCTGGAATAAGTCTTAATACTTCTCTTTGGCTAGGATAAGTTAAATGTGTTTGGAAACCTACAATGTTATATAAACTATCTTCAACATTATCTCTTCTTAATTGAACAACAGCATAAGGTCTAGAGTTTTCTGTACCTAGTCCAACTGGTTTCATTGGGCCAAATAATAATGTATTTCTACCTCTTTTTGCCATTACTTCAAAAGGCATACATCCTTCAAAATATACTTCTTGTTCAAAAGATTTGATTTGTACTGTTTCTGCACGAATTAATGCATCATAGAAAGTATCAAATTCTTCTTTTGTCATAGGACAATTGATATAATCTGCACTTCCTTTATCATATCTACTCTTGTAATACGCTTTACTAAAATCAATAGAATCTTTTGTGATGATTGGTGCAGCCGCATCATAGAAATAACAATATTTCTCATCTAAAAAATCTTTGATAGGTTCCATTAATCCACTAGAAGTTAGTGGACCACTGGCGATAATGCATGGACCACTAGGAATAGAAGTAGCTTCTTCTCCATGTACACAAATATTAGGATCATTTACGATTGCATCATGAACTGCTTTTGAAAATTTTTCACGGTCTACTGCTAAAGCACTTCCTGCAGGAATCGCATGCTCGTCAGCTTCTTTCATGATTAATGATCCAATCATTCGCATTTCTTCTTTTAATAAACCAACAGCGTTAGTTAAAGCATTAGAACGTAAAGAATTAGAACATACTAGTTCACAAAAATGATCATTCGAATGTGCAGGACTCTTTTTTGTTGGTTTCATTTCAATTAGGTCAACTTGTATTCCTCGTTTACTTAATTGAAACGCAGCTTCGCATCCTGCTAACCCTGCTCCGATTACTGTTACTCTATTCATTTACTTCAGCACCTTTAGCTTTCTTTGTTGTTTTCGTTTTTGTAGATTTTGCTTTTGTCGTCTTCTTTGTCGTTTTTGTTGATTTTGTACTTGCCTTTTTAGTTGTCTTTTTTGCCACTTTTGTTGTTTCTTTTTTGGCAGTGCTCTTTTTTGTTTTTGCCTTAGGAACAATTTTTTCACCATCTAATGTAGCCATATAATGACATTTAGGGAAATTACCACAACCTAAGAAATAAGTATTAAAACGACTTTTACGTTTTAGTAATTCGCCACCACATTCAGGACAAATTTGACCTGTTGGTTCTGGCTTTTCTTTTTCTTTTGTAACGAGTTGTCTACTATATTTACATGTTGGATAATTTGAACAAGCAATAAATTTACCATAACGACCATTACGATATACAAGTTCTCCACCACAATCTGGGCAAACTTCCCCTACTTTTTCAGGTTGAAGCTTTTCCATATTTTGATAAGCCGTATCCACTAATGGTTGGAATTTATTCCAGAAATCTGTTAAAACTTTTAACTCTTCTTCTTTACCTTCAGCAATTTCATCAAGTTCTGTTTCCATATTTGCTGTATATTCGACATTGATAATTGAAGAAAAGAATTCATCTAACTTTTCTGTTGTTAACTTACCTTGATCAGTAGGAATAAATACTTTTGTTTTACTAGAAGCTGTAGAACGTTCTAATGATACATAACCTCTTTGTTGGATAGTATCAATAATTGTTGCATATGTAGAAGGTCTACCAATTCCTTTATCTTCCATTTCTTTAATTAACTTTGCTTCAGTATAACGAGCAGGTGGTTCAGTGAAATGTTGGTTAGGTTTAATTTCTTTTGGCGTAAGCTCTTCTTTTAAACTAAGTTCTGGTAATAATACATCTTTCGATGAATCATAGTCACCATATACTTTTAGCCAACCATCAAATACAAGAGTAGAACCTGACGAAGTAAAATCATATTCATTTCTAGACAATGTAATCGATACACTCTTATATTTTGCATTAGACATAAGTGAAGCTAAAGCTCTAGCATAAATTAGCTTATATAGCTTATATTGTTCACTTGTTAAATGTGATTGAATTGATTCTGGTGTATGCGCTAAATTTGTAGGTCTAATTGCTTCATGAGCATCTTGAGCATTTGCATCATTTTTTACATGATAATAACCAAGATAGTCTTTACCATATTCATTAGCTATTTTTGCTTGTGCAGCTTTAATATAAACATCAGATAAACGTGTACTATCTGTACGCATATAAGTAATTAAACCTTCTTGGCCATTTCCTACATCTACACCTTCATATAATCCTTGGGCGATAGACATTGTTCTTTTTGCACTAAAGCCAAGTTTTGTACTTGCTTCTTGTTGTAATGTAGAAGTAATAAATGGTTTAAATGGAGCTCTCTTTCTCTCTGTTTCTTTAATATCAGTAACTGTAAATTCACCATTACATGCGTTATACGCTTCCATAGCTTCTGCTTCGTTGTGAATTTCAGCTTTGTTTCCATTAATTTTTGCTAATGAAGCGTTAAACTTTTTCTTATCTTTTGTAAATACAGCATCAATAGTCCAATATTCAACAGGAACAAATGCAGCAATTTCTTTTTCACGTTCAACAATCAATTTTAACGCAACACTTTGTACACGACCCGCAGACTTAGACTTAATCTTATTGTTTAATAATTTTGATAACTTAAAACCAATAATTCTATCTAAGATACGTCTTGTTTCTTGAGAATGAACTAAATCCATATCAATTTGACGTGGATGATTAAATGCATCAATTACGGCATCATGGGTAATTTCATGGAATGTAACACGATTTTGTAATGATTCATCTAATCCAAGTTCTTCTGCTAAATGCCAAGAAATCGCTTCTCCTTCTCTATCAGGGTCGGTTGCTAAATATACTTGATCCACTTTACTAGCAGCTTCTTTTAGTTCTTTAACAGTATCTTTTTTATCTTTTGAAATGACATATGTCGCTTCAAAGTTATTATCTACGTCAACACCTAAACCTTCTTTACCTTTAATTGCTAAATCTCTTATATGTCCTTTACTAGAAACGACATTGTAGTCTTTTCCTAGATATTTTTGTATTGTTTTTGATTTTGATGGGGATTCCACAATCACTAGATTTTTCATATATAAACTCCTCAAACAGTTTTAGAATAGTCAAATAGTCTCAAATTGGCAACAATTTATTCTTATAAATATTTAAGTTGTCTCCAATCATAGATTAAATTTGCACCTTGACTGACCAATAAATTACAACCACTTTCTTCGTCAGTTAACGGATATGGTACTACATATATTTCTTTTGATAAACAAATTGCTTCATTCACTGTTAACATTGTGCCACTTTTACAACTCGCTTCACTCACAATTAATTTATCTCCAAGTGCAGCGATTAAACGATTACGCCAAGGAAAATGTTCTTTCCTAACTCCTACTTTATCGGGGTATTCACTAATGACTAATTCGTGTTGAAACATACTTTGATATAAGTCTTCATTACAACGAGGATAATGCGTTAATAATCCTGAGCCAATTACACCAATTGTATGTTTCTTTTCTTTTATCGCAGAAAGATGAGCAACAGCGTCAATTCCTTTTGCTAGACCGGAAACGATTGTATATTCCTCTTGCAACTCTTTAACAATTTTCTTTGTACAAGTAATACCATAATCTGAAGCCATTCTTGAACCAACAATAGAAATACATTTTTCTTTTAACAAATGTATATTTCCATGATAAAAAATTACCCATGGAGGAAATCTTAAATTCCGAAAAGAATCAGGATATTCTTCATCTTCAATTGTTATAAAATGATCACAATTAAAATGAGGTACATTTTCTTCTAAAGAAATTGCTTTAGCAATTTTACTCCAACTACCATCATAGTAGATAGCATAGTCACATAATTTATCGCGTATAGTCATATTTTTATTCTCCTACAATATAACTATTCGCAAAAAATATAGTAAATCCTCACTTTTTTAAAATAATTTTTCTTGATGGAACGCAACTGGTCCAAAACTGCGACGGTGAATTGGTGTAATTCCATATTCTTCTATCGCTTGCATATGCATTTTAGTTGGATAACCTTTATTTTTCGCAAAGCCATAAACAGGATAGACTTCATCATAATATTTCATGATTCGATCTCTTGTTACTTTAGCCAAAATACTACCTGCTGCTACAGAAATTGATTTTTGATCTCCTTTAACTAAAGATACCATTTCTTTTTCTATTCCTAGTGGCATCGCATCAGTTATCACAAAATCACAAGGTAAATCTTCCGCTATTTCTTGCATTGCCATTTGATCAGCACGGTAGATGTTATAACGATCTATATCTTGTTCCGTCACAATTTTAATTTCATAAAATAATGCGTCTTCTTGAATGATTTCAAATAGTTCATCTCTTTTTTTCTCAGAAATAGATTTAGAATCGTAAATCAAAGGATTTTCATATCCAATTTCAAAGACAACACCTGCCACAACTAAAGGACCAGCTAATGGTCCCCTACCTGCTTCATCTATTCCTAGAACATATTTGTTTGTTTTCCAACATTCATGTTCATATTCATTACTGCACACTTTGTTCATTGTCAACTTGCTCCAAAGTAAATTTACCCAATTTACCTCTACGATATTCTCTTAAAAATAATATTGCGGCTCGGTCAATATCTAATGTTTCATTATCTTTTACTAGATTTCTTTTTTTCGCAATACAGCCTAAAACATCATGAATATCTGTATCCTCGTTAAAATCATATTCTTTTTCTAAAACACCTGGATAATACTGACGAATGATTTTAATTACTTCATTTGTAATCATTTTTAAATCGAGAATATCTTCATTAATCGCACCTGTTGCGGCTAATAAACAACCCATTTCTTGCGTATCAAATTTAGGCCAAAGAACACCTGGAGTGTCTAATAAATCAAGTGCTTCATCTGTATGAATCCAAGTTAAAGAACGTGTTACACCTGGTTTATCAGCTGTCTTTGCTTTATTTTTTCCAACAATACGATTAATCAAAGTACTTTTTCCAACATTAGGAATACCACAAATCATCGCTCTCATGGCACGAGGTTTAATCCCTCTAGCAATCATCTTATCTCTTTTACTTTTTGTTAATTCTTTTGCTAAGGCAATCACTTCATTTTTCGCATTTTTATCATTTTGTAAATCACATGCAATGACTTTATTTATATCATTAGAATATTGTTGAATAAATTTAGCAGTTAAAGCATCATCCGCTAAATCTTTTTTGGATAAAACAATTAATCTAGGCTTATTTTGAGCCATTTTATCTAATAAAGGATTTGCACTTGCACTAGGAATTCGTGCATCACGTATTTCTATAATCATATCTGCTGCTTTAAGAGTTTCTTGCATATCTCTTCTAGCTTTTTCCATATGACCAGGATACCAATTTATATTCGATTTATTTTCTTTATTCATACTTTTTACTCTCTTTTTGTTTATTACTACCAAGTATATAAATGGATTGATTCAAATGGATATAATACGAATATACCTTTAGAGGTAAATTGACTTTTTGAAAAAGCACCATAATATCTTGAATCTCTACTATTAGGACGATTATCACCTAAGCAATAATATTCATCATCCCCTAATGTAATTTCTGTAATATCTTCTGTAAATAAACCATCATAACTTTCTTTATATTCAGTATTTAAAAATGGTTCTTCTACATATTCTCCATTAACATAAAGTTGATCATTTACATAGGATATTGTCTCATTTGGTAAACCAATAATTCTTTTTACTAAATACTCATTTCGATCTTGAAGATAAATAACGACAATATCAAATCTTTTAAACTCCGATATTTTTGTGCCAATAATATTAGAAAAAGCATATTCTCCATCTTTTAGCGTTGGATACATTGAACTACCTTTAACGCGAACTGGACGAATAACAAAATTAACACATACAAATACACATACAGCTGATATCAAAAAAGTTTTAATAAAATCGATTACTTCGTTTTTTATCGACTCTTTTATTTTTCTTGTCTTCATAAAAACTCCAATCTCTTGTAATTATAATCCATCTAAGTTGAAAATAAAAAACTTCCTGCTAGGTATATCCCTAACAAGAAGTTTTTTTATGAAATTAACGAATTTCTTTGATACGAGCGTTCTTAGCAGATAAGCCTTTTAAGTAACCTAACTTAGCTCTACGAACTTTACCACGACGAGTAACTTCAATATGATCAATGATTGGAGAGTTAACTGGGAAAGTTCTTTGTACGCCTACACCATTAGAGATTTTACGAACTGTGAATGTTTCACCAATTCCACCATTTTTCATCGAAACAACAACGCCTTCAAATAACTGAATACGTGACTTTTCGCCTTCTTTAATACGAACATATACCTTAACTGTATCACCAGACTTGAATGCAGGGATATCGTTACGGATTTGTTCTTTAGTAATCTTTTCAACTAAATCTAATTTCATAACACATTTCTCCTTCTATTCTCAATTGCTCATAGTCTTGAAATCTACCAGCGGAACAACGATGCGCTTTTAACGCGTGTCTTATAATATCACAACATTGATTTACTGCCAATCTTTTTTTATATCAAATCGCCTATTTACTAAGATATTATTTTCAAGTTTTGATTGAATCACAAAATCAAAGATATTTACTTTAGTGCACATCCAGAAATCTTCTACAGGGAATTTATCTTGAAGCGCTTCATCAAAAAATTTCTTTCCTTCTAATTCTTTTAATTGTAATGCTTTTTCTTCAATATCTAGCATTGGTTGATTTTCTAATAAACTTTTAATATATTCGGCACATAATACATCTTCTGCTGTATCTCTAGTACATTGCCAACCCATACAAACTAATGATACATTTTCAGGATTCTTTTCTTTGATATATTTAGCAATAGCACTAGCGTTAACTAAACTACCGGTAATAATTTCATCAGCATTTTTCGCATTTACAATACCTTGAGTACCAGCACTAGTTGTATGAATAATAACTTTATCTCTCAAATCTTGTCCTTTAACACTAGATGGGGAATTACCATAATCAAATCCTTCAACTTTAGCCCCTTCTCTTTCACCAAAAGAAATATATTCAGGATGTAATTTTTTTAATTCTAAGGCTTCATCTAGACTTCCAATTGGATAAATCACTTTTGCCCCTTGTGAAAATAAATAAGCTTCTAAAGAGAAAGCGCGAAACACATCAATAATTACAGTTATACCTTTCGCTTCTTTTGCGCCATCTAATAAATGTAATATTTCAATCTTCATTAGTAGTTTCCTCTTCAATATTTTCTTTCTTTACATGTTTTACCGCTTTTTTCTTTTTCTTACTTAATCTTGCGATTGTACCATGTAACCAAAAATTATTAATAACCAAAAGAATCATTCCTAATATTCCAAAAAGGTAGTATCCAAAAACATCTAATATATCTAAAAATTGCATAGTCGTTCCATGAGAAATCGTATATGCATCTAATCCAAATTGAATGAGTAAGAGTAAAATTGATGTAATGCTAAGCATAATATCCTCCAAAACATTAACATTATACCTTAATACTCCTAGACATGCATTTAATTCTTTATTAACGCTGAAAGAGAAGCTCTAGCTAAATCTGTCGTAATTGCATAATAGAGAAATGCAATTTCACGCTCATTTTTATTTAGTTTACATGCTGTTGATTCGATTGTATTTTCTTGTAAAAAACAATTCACAAAGCGATTTTTCTCATTCTCATTAAACTCCGTATTTAAATTCAAATAAGAAATCACCTGGTCTTTCATCATCTTTCTTTTCTCTTCATTTTTTAAATATTTCTTACCAATTCTTGTACTTGTCATATTCTATATCCTCCACAAGTAATAGATTACTAGGAAGAATAAAAAACGATGTACGTATATTTGTACACCGTCAAAAGAAACTAGACATTTTCTGGCAAATAAATATTTGCTTTAAATAAATCACCATCAATGCTCAATTCAAATCTACCCTTTTGTACTTCAACTAAACTTTTTACTATATTTAATCCTAGACCACTACCTTCTGTATGTCTTGATAAATCACCTCGAACAAATCGTTCTGTTAGTTCATCAGGATTGATATTCAATTGATCTTTTGAAATATTCTTGATTGAGATAAGTACTTCATTTGTGTTGCATCGATTTACATCAATATATACTCTTGTACCACCTAATGCATATTTTGAAACATTAGAGAATAAATTCGATAAAACACGCCATAGTAGTCTACCATCCGCATAAACACTAATCGGTTCATCTTTAATGGTTAATACTACTTCTAGGTTTGCTTTATTTAGTTTCTCGTCATATTCCGCAATTGATTGTTCCATTAATTCCCTAATGTTAATTGGTGCAATTGTTGTTGAAATATTCCCTGTAGAAGCTTTTGATGCTTCAATAAGATCTTCAATTAATTTCTTTAATTTATTAGATTGTCTACTTAATACATCAATATATTGCTTTTCTTCTTCATCTGTATGTTCTTTAGACAATAAATCCGTATAGTTAATAATACTCGTTAATGGTGTTTTGATATCATGTGAGACATTGGTAATAAGTTCTGCTTTTAATCGCTCAGATTTCATTTCTTTTTCAACTGCTAAACTAATTCCATCACTCAATTCATTTAAATTAGATGCATGTTCTTTAATTTCACCTATCATGAGTTTCATCTTATCTTCATTAATCTTATAGTTTTTGTTTCCATTGACTAATTCTTTTCCTGCTTTATAAACAAATGAAAATTGATAAGCTAATAAAATAACTGCAATACATGCTATTAAAGATAGAACAACATTGAAGTAAAATCTTCTTCCATATAGTTGACCATCAAAAATAAATAATTCAACAATAAAATATATGATTGCTGGGATACTTACTTTATAAACTACAGGAATAGCAACAAAAGCATGATAGATAAAAAGGAATATATGATAAGTAATACAAGTTTCAAAAAACACATTACCTTTTAAACGTCTAGCCGTTGTCATTAAAACCATATAGATATTTAAAGAAATAAACATAGCTTCCGCAATATACATATAAATATATGTGATACTAAATGTCGTATAGGCATTAATAGACGGTAAAGAAATAGCCGAGATAAATGAAATAATAAATAGATAAAATAAGATCAATTCATATGGAATATGATCAAGCCATAATAAGTGTATCCCTTCATATCCATTTTTATGTCCAGATGCAGCAAATTCAAATATCAATACAAAGACAAATAATACAAGTTCAATAATTACCTTTGTAAAGAGTTCGGATAAACCTCTAAAATAATAAGCATTAAATAAAATATTCTGATTATATATTTCATCATGTACAGTTAATGGATTTTGTAAATATAAATTCATACGATAAACAGAATCTATATTTTCTTTACCTGTTGTTAATGCATCATTTAGTTCTGTATACAAGACATAGGTAGAATCACTATATTTTGCAAAATAGAAAGTATACTCACTATAACTATCCGGAATAATCGCTTTTGTATTATCACAAGCATCACTATATTTTTTTGTTGTAGTATCGTATTCTTCTATAGTAAAACTTAAATTACTATAATCACCAAATGAATAAGTATTTCTTGCGACATCTATATCATACTCAGAATAGAGACTAAATATATTTAATGCTGTATCTTGAACTTGATAATTACATTCAACAGACTCTGTATAAGACTCTAATTTATCGGGAAAAGATTGACCTTCTAAATAGATGATTCCAAACCCATTGTACATAATACTTGCGCCTAAAACACATAGAAGTAATACCCCTAAGACTTTAGAAGTTAGGCTACCAGCTATTTTATTACTCATGATTATTTACCATCTTATAGCCATGTCCCCAAACCACTTTAATGTATCTAGGATTTGAAGGATCTATTTCTATTTTTTCACGTAAATGTCTTATATGTACTGCAACGACACCATCACCACTAATTGCTTCATCATTCCATACTTTTTCATAGATTTCTTCAGAAGATAAAACTTTATTTAGATTCGTCATGAACAATTTTAAAATTCCATATTCTACAGGTGTAAGACTAACGATTTCACCATCAACACGAACGATTTTTGATTCATCATCCATCACGATACCACCAACAACAATTTCATCTGTTGATTGAACTTTACCACCTAAGGTTGTATATCTTCTTAATTGTGAACGTACTCTTGCAATAACTTCCATAGGATTAAATGGCTTAGTAATATAGTCATCTGCTCCAATATTTAATCCTAAAATCTTATCTGTATCTTCACTTTTTGCCGTAAGTAAAATAATTGGAATATTGCTTGTTTCTCTTAATTTAGCAGTAACCGTAACACCATCTAATACTGGCATCATGATATCCATTAAAATTAAATCAACATGCTCTTCTTCAACTATTTTCAAAGCTTCTTCACCATTAAATGCTTCTAAAATACGATATCCTTCTGGCAACAAGTAAATTTTAAGTGCTGTCACAATATCTTTATCATCATCTACTACTAACACTGTTTGCATATTGTTCACCTCGCCTATATTGTAGGCAATATTCTAATTAAGATACTACATCGAAAAGGATTAAATATTCCTTAAATTATATTAAGTTGTAATGCTTTAAAGCATGATATACGCCATCTTCATCGATATCGCTTGTTATATAATCACTAATTTCTTTAACATTATCTAATGCATTACCCATAGCGACACTTGTTCCAACAGTTTGAAGCATATCAATATCATTTTCACCATCACCTATTGCTAAACATTCTTCAAGAGAATAGCCAAAATATCGGCAAACATCTTTAATAGCGTTTCCTTTACCACTATATTTACTGACTAAATCATATCCATAAGGATTCCATGATGTAATCAAAATATCATTTACCCTTTTCGCTAGCCTATCTAATTCATCTTGCGTAGCAAAAGCAACAAATTGATATATTTTATTATGAAGAACTTGTGAGAAGTCCTGAGCATCAGGAATAGCAGTGTGCACGGCATCATATGCTCTTATTGCATAATCATTGATAAAATTAATATATTGATTGTCTTTTTCTACAGCTATCATACTAAAAGGATTCTCTAATTGATAGCGGTAAATTTCTTCGACATCTTTAGAAGATATAGGATACTCTGAGATAATTTCATGATTATATAAACTCATTGCTCCACCCATTAAAATATGACCATCAAAACATACATCACTTAATTGAGTAATTTGATTAAATTCAATATTACTTCTACCTGAACAAACAAATACTTTAATTTGATGATCTTGTAATAATCGAATTGCTTCTTTTGTCTTAGAAGAAACTGCATTTGTATTATGTGATAAAAGCGTACCATCAACGTCTAAAAATACGATTTTAATCATACAAATCCTCCGTTATCAAACAAGAAATATCTTCATATTCAAAAGAAGAAACTAATTTTTGACATGAATCAAAATAGAATGTCTTTTGTCGAGGTAAATACATCAAAAAAAGATTATAAGGAATAAAACATAGTTCTTGGCCATTATCATAAAAACTTACATGTAAATTATCACTTGTTTGGTAAAAATCTTTTGTATTAGGAATTAAACATGGTATGTCTAAAGGAATAACGATAAAATCATTAGATTTATGATAAATCATCTTATTCATTAAATCTGGAACATAAACTGTCTTTTCTTGTTTATCATGAAGCCATAATCCAAAATCTTTAGAACTCGTTACAGGATAAAGAAGATTAGCTTCTTGTGCGCCAAAAAACAGCTCATATTTAGCACAAGGTAAAATCAAAATTTCATCAGCATTTATTTTAATCTCATTAATGATATCTTTTATTAAACGTGTATTTTCAATTTGCCATGAATCTTGTAATTCTTTTAATGTCGAAGTCATAATATGCTTTTGATTAAAAGTAAAGCTACATGTCCAATATTGAGAAATATACAAACAAGTCTCTATGAATAAATTAATCTCATCAAAACTAGTTGGAAGTGATAAAGTAAGCTCAATAAAACTAAAATTATCTCTTGCATATAACGCCTTTATTCCTCTTCCAATATGATTATTATCGTAAAAAATAAATGAATCATCGTTGATTTTATTTTCTTGTAAATGTCTACCTACATATGAACCACATTTGATTGCTCCATGACGAAAATAACCAAATGGGATTTCTTTTGGAAAAGAAGATTTTTGTTCAATTTTTACTTTATACTCTTTTAATTTATTCATCTCTAGTTTCATCAAAATCTTTTAATAATTTTTTATCTTCATCACTTAAAGCATATTTTGCAAATAAATCAGGTCTCTTTTCTCTAGTTAAAAGTAAAGATTGTAATTTACGCCACTTTCTTATTTTTTCATGGTCGCCTGAAGCTAAAACAGAAGGTATTTTTTCCCCTTTATAATCTTGAGGTTTGGTATATTGAGGATATTCTAATAAACCATTTTCATAAGATTCATCATTAATAGAATCTTGTTGAATTACACCATCTAATAAGCGAATAATGGAATCAGCGACAACCATACTAGCAAGTTCACCACCAGTTAAAACATAATCGCCAATAGACAAAACCTCATCAACATGGCTTTCAATTCGTGCATCTATCCCTTCATAATGACCACATAATAATATTAAATGATCTAACTCTGCATAATCTCTAGCTAGAGATTGATTATATTTTTTTCCATTTGCAGCAAATAAAACTACTTTAGAATTTTCATTTCTAACAGATTCTAAAGCGTCCAGAACAGGTTGACACTTCATAATCATTCCAGCACCACCACCATAAGGTGTATCATCAACATGCTTATATTTATCTAAAGCAAAATCACGAATATTCACAAAATCAACAGTTACTTTACCTTCACTAATTGCTCTACCAATAATGGAAGTATGACAGAAATCAGAATACATTTCTGGAAATAATGTCAAAAAAGTTATTCTCATAATAAACCATCCATTACATGAATTTGAATATATCCTTCGTCAATATTTACATCTAGAATAAATGCATCAACATAAGGTACTAAAAATTCTTTTTGATTAGTAGTTCTTACACGTAAATTATCTTGAGCACCATTAGTAAATTCAACGGAAATAACTTCACCAATATTATTACCTTCTTCATCAAGAACTGTTAAACCAACTAAATCATCGGAATAATATTCATCTTCTTCTAATTCACCGCGAGAATCTTTATCTATATATACAATATGGGTTTTATATTTTTCTACTAAATTAATATCTTGTAAGCCTTCAAAAGATACTAAAGCATAACCTTTATGTTCTCGATATGATGCGACAATAAAAGGAACATATTCATGATTTATATTTAAATAAACAGTATTCCCTTTTTCATAGCGAATATCATCAAAGCTTGACCAACTTTCTATTTTCAACTCACCTTTTAACCCATGAGTATTAACTATTTTTCCGATTTCAATAAAATCCATAAAAACCTCCAAAAAAAAGATGCTATATAAGCATCCTTAAATCTGTTCGAACTTGATAGAAATACGCTTATCATCAGAATGTGCAGCAACACACATAACCTGACGAAGAGCAGAAGCCATACTACCTTTACGACCAATTAAATGAGCAATATCATTACTGGATGCATATACACAAAGTATAACATCTTTTTCATCTTTGCCATCTAATTTACGAACATCAAGCTTTTCTTTGTCTTCTACCATTGGTTCAATTAGATTACGTAGTACTTGATCAAGTTCTACCATACTAATTAGTTCTTAGCTTTCTTTGAAGCAACTTTTTCATCATGGAATTGTTTCATAACACCTTGATGAGATAAGATATTGCGAACAGTATCAGAAGGTTGAGCACCATTCTTTAACCATTTCATTGCTTTTTCACTGTCTAAAGAAACTGTTTCAGGGTTTGTAGTTGGATCATATGTTCCAATAACTTCAATAACCTTTCCATCTCTAGCAACACGTGAATCTGCTGCAACGATACGATATCTAGGGGCTTTCTTAGCACCCATTCTTGTTAATCTTAATTTAACTGCCATCTTTAATTCCTCCTATGCATGAATAAGTATACTACAAGTAAATATACTGTCAAGCTTTTTTACTTGACAGTATTAATAAATTTTTCTATTACCTTCAGAAAATAAAAAAAGAACCGGCAACGAACTAGATTCACTCAACAGAGCTATTTT
>CAVCUC010000057.1:0-14907 GCA_963605225.1 bacterium | reverse complement strand
CAAAAAAGTCTGGAATAAAGCTTAATTAAGCAATATTTCAGACTTTTATACTTTTTCAACTGTCAAAGATGGGATATTATAGTGAACTATATATATCTATATGCTAAACTGTAAATAACAATGGTTTTAACTAATAGTTATATAGGAAGGAAAGTGTTGAAATGTTTAATACTGCGAAAACATTAATTGTTGTTTACAAAGATGAAATGATTTTAAATCAGCTTAAAAAGTTAGTTGAATCAAATGATGATACAGAAGAACAAGTAATAGGTGTTAGAGATAATTCAATTAATATTGTTGCCTGGACAGAAAAAGTGTGGTTGGCCAATAAGAAGCCTGGAAATATTCAAGGAAAAATATTATTCTTAGGTGACATTAAAGGAACTGATAAATTACTACCAATTATAGATGTAGAATTTGATAAATATGGTATTAAATATGGCTGGGCAGGTAATCAAGGAATTTTAAATGTTAATACAAAAACACTCACAGATCGAGAAACTTATTTATCATTTATTAATGAGTTATCTCAATTGCCTATACCTGAAGCTTATAAAGTTCCTAAAAATGTGAAGATATCTGACAAAAATGAAGAAACTACTGTAATAGAAACAAAAGATGAATTAGAAAATCAAAATTCAAAATCCAATTTGTTAAAAGAAGCAAAGTTGAAGATTTCTAAAAGTGCAGCCTCTATTGAAAAAAATGGAAAAATGTTGGCAATGAAGACAGAGGATTTTCTTAGAGATAAAAACTATGTAAATACGCAAATGATGTTCTATGGTGTAATTCATTTATATAATAAGGGATTAGAAAAATTTATGAATGCGTAGGTGACAGCTATGGATCAATTAGATGATGTACGGTATGGCTGGGAATTCATGGAAAAAGTGTTCGGAGCAGATTTTGCATGTTTTCAAGCCAAAAATGATTTTACAGATAATGTCTTACAAAACAACCAGATTAAGTTTGAAAACAATCGAATAGAAGCCATCAATGCTGAGATTGATAAACTAATTAAAAGCCTTAATGAACTTAAAGACCATAATTTAGGAGAAGAACAACTTAAAGGATTTGTTGCAGAAGAATGGCATGCAGGTACATTTAATATTGATGCAATAAGAAAATTATCAGAACATAGAGCATGGACTCTTAAAGAGAATGGATATGGCAGTGTTGACATTGATACAAATTTTGGTAAACAGTATAGTTTAAAGTATTCAAACACAGCAAAAGATGCTGAACAAATGCAAGCTTTATTGGATAAAGATACTAGAATACCAAAATATCATGAACAAGAAAGATTAATTGCTGCAGAACAATTAGACGATGCGAAAGCTATAGCAAGAAGAAGAGAGATTAGAAACATTCTCACGAGAGCGGATGTTGCTGATTCTCACAAAGAAACTAGAGCACATCTAACTGGAAAAGTATCTGATGATAATGGCATTGAATCGAAATCTTTATCTATCAAAGAGTCAAAACAAATTGCCAAAGAAATAAATCAGGATGGATTTTATGCAGAAAAACATGGTTTCACAAAAGAACAATTGATTGAAGAAGTTCGCATTAATTATATAAATCAAGCTATGAAAGCAGGTCTTACTGCCGCATCTATAACTGCTATAACTCAATTAGCTCCTGAATTATATAAAGCTATTGACTATCTTATTAAAAATGGTGAAATAGATTTAAATAGTGTAAAGCAATCGTCCGGAAAAATTATTACCGCCGTTGGTGAATCATTTTTGCGTGGATCAATTGCTTATACAGTTGAAATGGGTATTCAAAACGGCTTATTTGGCAAAGCAATACAAGCTGTTAGTCCTTCTATTGTAGGATCCATGGTCGCAGTTATTTTGGGAGCAATTAAAAATAGTATTTTAGTTTCTGCCGGAAAAATAACAGCTAATCAAATGGGTGGATATTTAATGGATTCCATCATTTTGTCTTCAGGATATATTGTAAGTATGAAGTTTGGTATGGTTGTTCAGGCTTTATGTCCGGGATTACCAATAATTGGATATGCTTTGGGAAGTTTATTAGGTTGTTCCCTATCCGTTGCATATGGTATTGGAAAGAAACATTTGATTTCTTTCTGTGTTGATTCAGGCTTTACTTGTTTTGGCTTAGTAGATCAAAATTATGAATTACCAGAAGAAGCTCTTTCTAGATTAGGAATTGATTATATACCAATTCCTAAGACAGCAATTTCAACAACAAATATTAATAAAACTTCGACAGAAAACCAAATCGAACATAATCAATTGGAAACTATTGATATACAAATTCTTAAAAGAGGAATTATTGGGATTAATAAAGTTGGATATGTATTATAATTGAAGTTTAAGCATTATGAATCAATGTAAAAAAACATTAGAAAGCAATTGGATTATAGTCTTCATTACAAAAATTGATGTCTAATCTAGGCATCGGGTTGAAATGTAAAGATAGTTTTTCAGAAGAAGAAGTTTTAAAGCTACTGTAAATTTTTAAAGATGAATAAACTCTAAGCAGAGGTAAATCTCTGCTTTTATTATGTCTTTTTGACAAAAAAGGAACATATATGAAAGAAACAACATTAAATCAAATTATATTAAAAACAGGAGATAAGATTGAAATTCAAGAACCAGCCAATATACCTATGAAACAATAGATCATGTATAAAATTGAACATAAAGATTATAAAGTTGTTATAAATAGTAATAAAGGAAAGATTGTGATACCGGTAGAAACATATTTTTCGCAACATCTGTTCCATTTGGTGATAATGATGAAATCTAATTTTGAAATCAAAATCAATAAAGAGATACGTGATTACGCTGAAAGCATACTTCTAGGCCTATCTTTACACCAATCTATCTTTTCTATTTTGGCATGTGGCACTGCATGTACTATCTATTTTCTATGTAAAGAAAGACTAGGCACTGAAATCACAAGTTGGCTATGTATGCTTGGAGCTTTCCCTTTTGCAGTATTAGTATTTATTAAATTTCAAGGTATGTATACGGAAGACATTATTAAAGTAGCTTTAAGTTCATTTTGCCTGTGGTACAGTTTACTGTACTAGATGTGTATCATGCTCGACACACCAACAAAAAAGCACTGAATCACTTGGACTCAATGCCTTTAAGTAGATTATTCAGCTACTTCTGCTTTTGAAGTATCTTCTGATGCATCATTATCACCTGATACTGATTCAGGTAACTTTTGTGCTTCAGCTTCAGCTAATGCTTCTACTTTAGCGCGACGTTCAGCTTTAATTTGTTCTGCACGTGCAACGATACGATCAGTTGTTTCTCTATGGTAGCTCATTCTACCAGTACCAGCAGGAATTAACTTACCAATAATTACGTTTTCTTTTAGACCAGCTAAGTTATCTACCTTACCCTTAACAGCAGCTTCTGTTAACACACGAGTTGTTTCTTGGAATGATGCTGCAGATAAGAATGAATCTGTTTCAACGGCTGACTTAGAAATACCAAGTAGTAATGGATTGTATTGAGCTGGAGCCTTATCTTCATCAAACAATTGATTGTTAATATTTTCCATATTAGAAATACTTAATGTTTGACCTACAGATAATCCAGAATCACCACTATCAACTACGATTACTTTTCTTAGCATTTGCTTGATCATAACTTCAAGGTGCTTATCGGAAATATCGATAGATTGTGTAGAGTATACTTTCTTAACTTCTTTTAAGATATATTCTTCAGCAGCTCTAACACCAGCTACTTCTAATAATTCTTTTGGAGCGATTTGACCTTCAGATAATGGTTCACCAGCACTTACTACAGTACCAACTTTGATTTCAGAACGAATAGCTTGTGTTAAGTCACACTTATGTTCAATTTGTTCTTTACCACTAGTTACTGTAACAATCATACCTTGGTGGTTATCTTGAGCACGAATATCTGTTACTTCACCATCAATCTTAGCAATAACTGCTACTCTCTTAGGTGTACGAGCTTCAAATAATTCTTCTACACGAGGAAGACCTTGTGTGATATCACCAGATTGGTTCGCAACACCACCAGTGTGGAAGTTACGCATTGTTAACTGAGTACCAGGTTCACCAATAGCTTGGGCAGCCATAACACCGATTGCTTCACCTTGTTCAACTGGGTTACCAGTAGCCATGTTACGACCATAACACTTGCAACAGATACCATTATGACTCTTACATGTGAATACATTACGGATATAAGCACGTTTTACACCAGCATTAACTGCTTTTTGTGCTAAATCTTCAGTAACATATGTATTTTCATCAATAATTACTTCACCAGTATTAGGATCTTCGATTGCGTCTTGTGTATAACGACCAACGATTCTATCAAAGAATTTTTCAATTATAGAATCATTCTTTTGGTCAATGATATCTTCAACTAAATATCCACTTTCAGTTCCACAATCTTCTTCAGTAACGATTACTTCATGAGCAACGTCTACTAAACGTCTTGTTAAGTATCCAGATTCAGCTGTCTTTAAGGCAGTATCTGTTAAACCTTTACGTACACCGTGTGTAGAAATAAAGAATTCTGACACGCTCATACCTTCACGGAAACATGAGTAGATAGGGACTTCGATAATAGATGGTTGGTATTCTTTACGTGACTTACTTTGTGTAGGACGAGCCATTAGACCACGCATACCTGCAAGTTGTGTAAAGTGGTTCTTGTTACCACGGGCACCAGATACAGCCATCATGTTGATAGGATTCATACGATCCATAGATTCCATTAAAGTATCACCGACAGTGTTCTTAACGTTATCCCATAGTTTAGAGAAAGCACCTTCCCATTCTTGAGGAGTTAATAAACCTCTGTCACGTAAGTTATTTAATTGGTCAGCTTTTTGCTTACCTTCATTAACGATTTGTTCCTTATTTGGTGCAACGCTAATATCACTTAATGCTACAGTCATACCAGCAGTTGTTGAATATAAGTAACCCATATCCTTTAATGAGTCTAAGATATCACTTGTACCATTGATCTTATATTTATCGAATACCGCAGCGATTAAGTTTCCTAAATCCTTTTTCTTAAATTCAGGAGTTACTTTACGGCTTTGGATTTCTTTCTTAACATCTGAACCAAATGGAACAAATTCTGTATCAGGAGTCTTCTTTAATGATTCAGCACTAGCATCATTCAAGTAAGGGAAATCAGCAGGGAATACATTATTGAAGATAATCTTACCAACAGATGTTAGTAAGTAACTATTGTTTTGTTCTTCTGTAAAGCATGTCTTATGAAGTGTATAAGCAGGAATTGCAATACGTGTATGTAAATGTACAACACCAACTTGATAAGCCATTAATACTTCATTTACATCTTTAAAGATATGTCCTTCGTTATCACCATATCTTCTCCATTTAGCAGCTTCATTAGGTAATCCTAATTTTTCTAAACGGTCAGCTTTACGATAGAATTCTTCAGCTGTTTGCTCCATGTTTAGATAGAAGTTACCAAGAACTAAGTCCTGTCCTGGAGTAACGATAGGTTTACCATCCTTAGGACCAAGGATGTTATTTGCACCAAGCATTAATACTTCAGTTTCAGCTCTTGCCATTTCACTTAATGGTAGATGCACAGCCATCTGGTCACCATCGAAGTCTGCGTTGAAGGCAGGACATACTAATGGGTGAAGACGAATAGCATGACCATTTACAAGTTTAGGGAAGAATGATTGAATACCTAATCTATGTAATGTAGGCGCACGGTTTAAGAATACTGGGTGTCCAGCAATAACTTGCTCAACAATATCCCATACTCTTGGATCTTGTCTATCAATTAATTTTTCAGCTGTTTTAGGGTTACTTGCGATTTGTTGATTTACAAGTTCACTAATAACAAATGGTTTATATAACTGAATTGCCATTTCTCTAGGTAATCCACATTGCCACATCTTTAGATCTGGTCCGATAGCAATAACGGAACGACCTGAGAAGTCAACACGCTTACCTAATAAGTTTTGACGGAAACGACCTTGTTTACCCTTTAAAGAATGTGATAATGATTTTAATGCACGTCCACCAGCACCTGTAATTGCCTTAGAACGACGACCGTTATCAATTAAAGCATCAACTGCTTCTTGTAACATTCTCTTTTCGTTTTGTACGATGATTGCAGGAGTACCAAGTTCAAGTAATTTCTTTAAACGATTATTACGAGTGATAACACGACGATATAAATCATTTAAGTCACTTGTAGCAAATCTACCACCATCTAGTTGAAGCATAGGTCTTAAATCAGGTGGTATAACAGGAAGAACTGTAAGTACCATCCATTCAGGCTTATTGTCGCTCTTTCTGAAAGCATCAACTGTTTCTAAACGTTTGATTAACTTCTTACGTTTGTCACCTGTTGCTTTTTCTAATTCTTTAGTAATAGCGTTATATTCTTTTTCTAGATCAATTTGTTCTAGTAAAACTTTTACTGCTTCTGCACCACTTTGAGCAACGAAGCTTCCTGGACCGTAAATTGCTGTATTTTCACGTAATTCACGTTCAGAAAGAATTTGCTTATAAGCAAGCTTTGTATCACCTGGATCTACAACAATCCAACTAACGAAGTAAACTACTTCTTCTAATTGCTTAGGTGGAACATTTAATAGTAAGCTCATACGACTAGGAATACCACGTAAGTACCAAATATGAGCTACTGGAGCAGCTAGTTCAATGTGTCCCATACGTTCACGACGTACAGAACTCTTAGTGATTTCTACACCACACTTTTCACAAACTACACCTTGGTAATGAATCTTCTTGTATTTACCACAAGCACATTCCCAGTCCTTTGTAGGACCGAAAATGCGTTCGCAGAATAAACCATCACGTTCAGGCTTTTGAGAACGATAATTGATTGTTTCAGGTTTTTTAACTTCGCCCTTTGACCAATGCTTAATTGTTTCAGGTGAAGCTAGACCAACTTTAATTGCGCTAAAGTTATTAATATTCATCGTTCTATGCCCTCCTATTCGTTTTCTTCATAATCATCAAAGCCAACTTCTGCAGCTTCTGGAACGATATCGTCATCATCAGAATTTTCTTTAATGCCGAAACCACCTTGATCCATAATGCTTGTATCGTTAACTAGCATGTTTTGATTGTTAATATCATCTTTAACAGATTCAGCGATTTCTTCTTTTTCCATCTTTTGTAGATCAACTTCATCGCCTTCTTCGTCATACATACGAACATCTAATGCTAATGCTTGTAATTCACGAACTAATACTCTGAATGATTCAGGAATACCAGGTTCTGGTAAATCTTTGCCTTTAACAATAGCTTCATATGTCTTAGTACGTCCGATAACGTCATCTGACTTAACTGTTAAGATTTCTTGTAATGTATGAGCAGCACCATATGCTTCTAATGCCCAAACTTCCATTTCTCCGAATCTCTGTCCACCATTTTGTGCTTTACCACCTAAAGGTTGTTGAGTAACTAGAGAATAAGGACCAGTTGCACGAGCATGTAACTTATCGTCAACCATGTGTGCAAGTTTAATCATATACATGACACCAACGGCAATACGTTCGTCGTATGGTTCACCTGTCATACCATCAGTTAATAAGTATTTTCCATCAGGAGAAGTATTTGCTTCAGCCATGATGTTCTTTAAGTCTTCATTTGATACACCATCGAATACTGGAGTAGCAAACTTGCAACCTAAGCTTCTAGCAGCCATACCTAAATGTACTTCTAGCACCTGTCCAATGTTCATACGAGAAGGCACACCGAATGGGTTTAGCATGATGTCGATTGGAGTACCATCTTGCATATATGGCATATCTTCAAGTGGCATAATCTTAGAGATGACACCCTTGTTACCATGACGACCAGCCATCTTATCACCTTCAGAAATCTTTCTCTTCTGAACGATATATACTTTAACAACTTCATTTACTCCAGGTGGAAGTTCATGGTTGTCTTTACGTTTGAATACACGGATTGAATGAATAATACCTGCACCACCATGAGGTACCTTTAATGAGTTGTCACGTACTTCACGTGATTTTTCACCAAAGATAGCAAGTAATAATTTTTCTTCTGGTGTAACTTCGCTTTGTCCCTTAGGAG
This sequence comes from bacterium, assembly GCA_963605225.1. GTDB lineage: Bacteria > Bacillota_I > Bacilli_A > Erysipelotrichales > Erysipelotrichaceae > Bulleidia. The sequence continues at coordinate 6,818 of CAVCUC010000057.1, read as the reverse complement.
TAACTTTACCAACAAGGATATCGCCTTCCTTAACTTCAGCACCAACCATAATAATTCCTCGACTATCAAGGTTACGGCAAGCACTTTCACTTACGTTAGGAATATCTCTTGTAATTTCTTCAGGACCTAATTTTGTTTCACGACATTCAAGATCATATTCATCGATATGAACAGAAGTATATACGTCTTCACGTACCATACGTTCTGACATGATGATAGCATCTTCATAGTTGTAACCATGCCATGTCATGAAGGCAATTAATACGTTTTGTCCTAATGCAAGTTCACCACTTTGCATTGATGGACCATCAGCTAAGATATCGCCTCTTTCAACTTTTTCACCATCCCAAACAATTGGTCTTTGGTTTAAGCAAGTTGAGTTATTAGAACGACGGAACTTAGTTAATTCATATTCATGTTCCTTACCATTTTCTTCTGTAACAACAACCTTAGTTGCATCTACATAAGTAACAGTACCAGGAGCAGTAGCAACACAAGCAGAACCTGAGTCACGAGCAACACGGTGTTCCATACCTGTACCAACAAATGGACTATGTGGATTTAATAGTGGAACGGCCTGACGTTGCATGTTGGCACCCATTAGGGCACGAGTACAGTCATCGTTTTCTAAGAATGGTACGCAAGCAGTCGCAACAGATACGATTTGTCTTGGAGATACGTCGGCATAGTCGATTTCATCAACATTAGCCATAACAGTTTCACCAGCAATACGAGCAACAATCTTCTCACCAACTAATTTACCATCAACGATCTTACTAGCTTGAGCAATAACGTGATCGTTTTCTTCATCAGCTGTCATATAAACGATTTCATCTGTAACTACGCCACCTTTTTCTACCTTACGATATGGTGTCATAATGAATCCATATTCATTAATTCTTGCATATGTTGTAAGGTTCGAAATTAGACCGATGTTTGGTCCTTCAGGTGTTTCAATAGGACAAATACGTCCATAGTGACTATTGTGAATATCACGAACTTCAAAGCCAGCTCTTTCTCTAGACAAGCCACCAGGACCTAGCGCTGAAATACGACGTTTATTTGATAATTCAGCAAGCGGATTTTCTTGGTCCATAAATTGTGATAATTGTGAACTAGAGAAGAATTCTTTTATTGCAGCAGTTAAAGGACGAATGTTTGTTAATTGCTTAGGTGTTAAGTTTGTAGCATCTGCAATTGACATTCTTTCTTTAACAACTCTTTCCATACGGCTTAAACCAATACGGAATTGATTTTGAATTAATTCACCAACGCTACGAATACGACGGTTTCCTAACATATCGATATCATCAACTGTTCCTACACCATCAAGCATATTTAATTCGTAGTTGAATAATGCATACATATCAGACATTGTAATTGTATGTTTTGTATTTAGTGGATCTCCACCAATTACTCTTACTTCATGTCCATCAGCAGCTAGTACTTTGAATTCTTGAACACAAGCACCAACTAACCATACAACAACGTTTTCTTTCTTTGTTGCACGAGCTACAATATCTTCTTTTGCACTAGTAGTTAATTGTGTAACAGGTAAATCTGGAATATAGCGTTCACAAACTAGTTCGCCATCTTCATTGAATAAATCTTCATCATTAACTGTTACTCTGCCTACTGTATATAAACGAGAACCGTAATCTAATACGCTAGTCGCATTGTCATTCGTTAATTCAGCTTTGCTAGCGAAGATACTTGCATAAACTGTAACCTTGTCACATGTCTTAGAAATCTTCTTAGCATCACTTTCTGTAATGACAGTACCTCTTTCAAGGCTTAATTCGCTAGTTTCAATATCTGTAGCTAAGATTCTACCTACAAGAGCACTTGTCCAAGACGCATCCATTACAGCTGTAACTGGATGAGAGAAGCCATGCTTATAAGGTAATGCTTTACAATAGATACCTTTATCGAATTCTTCGCGTAACTTATTACGTTCATTTTTACTGATGTGTGTATTTTTCTTAAATACAACTTTTCCTTCAGCACTAACAACGTCTTCGCCTAATGAATTGCCTTCCATGCGATCAACAACGCTTAGTTTCTTTAATACTTTATAACGACCAGCTTTTGTTAAATCATAACGACGATAATCGAAGAACTTTGCATCCATTAATGTTGTTGCACCATCGATAGTTGCAATTTCATCAGCTCTTTGGTTCTCATAGATTGTTAATAATGCATCATGAGTTGTTTTTGTTTTATCAGCATTTAGAGTATTTCTAATTTCTTCATAGTTTCCAAATACACTTGTATATAGAAGCATGTAGTCATTTTGGAATTCTCTTTCTTCTTCAGGCACAATAACGTCTGGATATACTTCAAAACGTAATGCTTTCAAGAATTTTTGCATTCCTGTTGTATCGAAAGCATCTTCACCCTTCTTAATATTTAAAGACATACCAATGGCTTTAAATAAAATAGTACTGAAAATCTTTCTTCTTCTATCAACAGAAACGTTCATAATTCTGCCTAAAGCAGCTTTTTTATCATCTGACATGAACTCTAACCAAGTACCTCTACTTGGGATAAGTTCGCATGTATAAGTATCTCTACCTGTACGGTCTTCAGAAATGATATCAAAATATGCACCAGGTGAACGTACGATCTGAGATACGATAACACGCTCAGCACCATTGATGATAAATGTTCCAGTAGGTGTCATTAAAGGGAAATCGCCAAGGAAAACATCTTCCCATTTTGTCATAACTTCACCAGTTTCGGAATCAACCATTTCTAGTTCCATCTTTGCTTTTAAAGGAGCACAATAATTCGTTTCACGATATTTGCACTCACTAATAGAATATTTTGGCTCACCAAACTCATAATCTAAGAATTTAAGTTTGATGTTGCCTGCATAGTTGTAAATCGGATAAATATCCTCGAAAACCTCGCGGATTCCGTCTGTAACGAACCATTCAAAAGAAGCAGTTTGAATTTCAACTAAGTCTGGTAAATCTAGGCCAGCACTTACCTTTGAATAATCACGTCTTTCGGACTTTTTTCCACAATGCACAACGTGGTATGTCTCTTTATTTTCCATGTACGCCATCCTTTCGCATGCATCGCCTGAAACGCTGAAAAGGGTATAGTTTCCCCTTACTGAATTTTGGCTTTTTTGCAATTTATAATATTAACATTAGTTACTATTTTCGTCAATTTCTACTTGACAGATTTGATAATCCAATATCCTCTATCTTTTTCAACTATTTCAACTGTAGAAAATAGTGTTTCTAATTTTTTGATAGCACTCAGAGCACCTTGTTTTTTCTGAATGACAATCATGAACTTTCCTGATTCATTTAAGTGATTATAAGCTTCATCAAACATATGATAAATATTAGCTTTACCAGTACGAATCGGAGGATTTAAGAATATCCAATCAAATTTTTGATCAATGTGCTCAAAGCCATCAGAAACGATTGCTTTATTTTCCATTCCATTCTTTTGGTAATTTAGACTAGCTAATTCAACAGCTCTATTATTGATATCACTCGAAATAACTTTGCAGTTTGTAAATTTGTTTTGTAATACAACGCCTATCGCACCATATCCGCATCCAAAATCTAATATGTTACCTTGTATATCTTCTTTAATAGCAGCTTCCAATAAAGCTAGTGTTCCATAATCAATATATGTTTTACTGAAGACACCATCATCACTAATAAATGTATACAGATACCCCGAAAACCGGAAAGAAAATTCCCTCCGGTTCGATGTTAGATTGCGGTTATCGGTAAAATAATGTACTTGATCCGTAAAAATCGCATCCTTTCTCATAGGGTCTAAAAGCCGAATAGAATTATTCGGCTTTTATTCGTCTGTAAAATATTTTTAAGACTATTTGAATTCAACAGTAGCGCCTGCGTCTGTAAGAGACTTCTTGATCTTTTCAGCTTCTTCAGCAGGTACATCTTTCTTGATTTCTGCAGGTAGAGCATCAACAAGTTTCTTAGCATCAACTAGGCCTAAACCTGTGATTTCACGAACTACTTTGATAACTCCTACTTTAGAATCACCGAAGCTTGTCATTACAACTGTAACGTTCTTAGGTGCAGCAGCTTCTTCAGCTGGAGCAGCAGCAACTGCTACTGGAGCAGCGGCGCTTACACCGTATTTTTCTTCGATTGCTTTAACGAGTTCATTTAACTCGAGGATTGTTGCTTCATCAAGATAAGCAAGAATTTCATCTTGTGTTAACTTTGCCATGGATTATTTTCCTCCTCTTCCTTAGGCTTCTGCTGCTACAGCAGCTTCTTCTTTAGGTGCTTCTTCAGCACTTGCCGGTTTAGCTTCAGCTACAGCATTGACTGCACGAGCGAATGAAGATACCGGTGCCTGTAATACAGACAATAACATAGATAGCATTCCTTCTCTGTTTGGTAAGGAAGAAAGTTCGTTAACTGTCTTAGTATCGATAACTTTTCCTTCAACAATACCGCCCTTAAGAACAAGTGCTTTATGTTTTTTAGCAAACTGTGCCATAACACGGCTTGCTGCGGTTTCATCTTGACCGAATGCGATTGCATTTGGACCTGTTAAGTAATCCTTTAATTCTGCAAAACCTGCATCTTCAGCAGCTCTAGCAGCTAAAGTATTCTTGTAGACTTTCATGTCAACGCCTTCTGCACGAAGTGCTCTACGAAGTTCAGTAACTTCAGAGACAGTTAAGCCACGGTACTCAGCAACAACAGTAGAAGATGAATTTTTGAACTTGTCACTGATTTCAGTAACTACATTCTTTTTAGATTCTAATACCGCTTGATTCATTGGTTTACCTATACCCTTCTAGTTATCGATAACCGTAAACATATAAATGCCCTCACTTGACAGCAAGGGCATAAAAAGTTCAAATGTGTGAGACTTTTCTACCTCGGTAACATTATTAAGCTTAAGCCGTTACTGTCTGTGGTATCTGATAACAGAAATATAATATTGATAAGCACTAGCTTTGTCAACAACTTTTTTCTTTTTCTCCCAAAGTTTTTGTATTTAATTCAAACTTCCATTAATTAGCTTTCCTTCAAAGAAAACCGCAGTTGGTAAAACTTCTGAAAATTCATTTTCTTCTACTTCAAATAGATTTTGATTATAAACATTAAAGTTTGCATATTTGCCTACAGTAAGTGATCCTGTTTTATCATCAATTCGCATTTGAATTGCAGCATTTATCGTATATCCCTTAAGTAAATCTTCTAGCGATAATTTAGCGTCTTCGCTTTCTCTTTCACCATCATAGATGCCTTCCCAAATATCTGTTCTTGTCATTGCTATTTGCATACCAAAGTAAGGATTTCCTCTTTCTTCTTCATACATTGAATAGATATCAGAGCCAAATGTTACGATAGCTCCTGATTCTATCATTGGATTAAATTGGTACATACGATTATATCTTTCTTCACCTAAATACTGTTTAGCACCATCTCCAAAATAGCCACCAGACCAATGTGGTGTCCAGTTTACAATAATGCCTAGTTGCGCAGGTCTATTGTAATCAGATGGGTCGACATATTCACAATGGCATACTTCTACTTGGATGTTTAAATCTCCAATTTCATTAATTAATTCTTCAGTAGCATCACATACTTGTCTAAAGGCTAAATCACCTACCATATGGAAATGAACATCGACACCTTCTTCGTTGCATCTTCTAATGACTTCTTTAGTTTGTTCAGTGTCCATCATGATATAACCAGTTTGACTTTCATCTGTAATCCAACCATCAATTAAAGCGGCATCACCAAGTTCATTTGTACCATCATAGAATATCTTCAATGTATCAATAGCTACGTGATCCGTTCCATATGTTTGATTTAGATAATGAATATTTTCTAAACATTCTTCTAAATTACTTGGATCATCCATTACTACCGCAAGTTCATAGTACATGTTTAGTTTACCTTCTTTATCTAAATCAGAAATTGTTTTAACGTGTTCTTCATTTATTACATAAGCATCTAAGACACCTGTTACTCCCCAAGATTTAAAATCATCAAGTACTGGACTAATTGTTTCTTCAGTTACTTCTTCAGGTGGATAATATCCTGTAGCCTCATATAAATTAGAAATATAGTTTTGCCAAACAAATTCTTTTATCCAGCCCGTATAATCACCATTTTCATCTTTTATAAAGAAATCTTCGTCTTCGGCATTTAAAACACCATCGTCATATATACCAAGTAATTCTAAAAACTTAGAATTTACCCAACAAGCATGATCCGAAAAATCTTCAATCAATATAGCTCTATCACTTACCACTTCATCAATCCATTCTTTTCTTGGACCATTTTCATCAAATAAGTTAGATGGATAGTACTCAAAATAAATATATGGATATTCTTCTACAGGATGACTTTCGCAATATTCCTTTACAAAGTCTAGTATTTCTTCTTTTGTATCGCATTCACTTGGCATATCAACATACCACGCAGTTGTACATACAATACCCGGGTGACTATGGCCATCTAAAATATTAGGTGTTACAAAAGCACCATTTAAATCAATTACTTCAGTATTTTCACCTGCATACAAACTCGAGTCGTCGCCTACATATACAATTTTTCCATCTTTTACAGCCATAACGGATGCTTCAGGATTATTCTCGTCTTCTGTATAGAATAATGCATTGGTATAAACCACATCAGCAGCTTCTTTATTTTCTTTATTGTTGCTACTACAAGCTGTAAAGATAAATAAAGTGAGAAACAAACAAATTATCTTTTTCATCTAAACCCTCCCTAATCATAAAAAAGACAGATGCGTTTATACACCTGTCCTAAATATCCTATACAAGTCCTTTC
>CAVCUC010000056.1:0-15328 GCA_963605225.1 bacterium | reverse complement strand
ATGTAGCAGTCAACGCAATTGTACAGCTAATAGTTGGAATTATCTTAATTCTAATCGGAAATAAATTAAGATAATTGCAAGAGGGTGAAACTCCCTCTCTTCCTTTTCATTATAGCATAAAAGGAAAAATGATATGAACACAGCCCTAATTTTAATTATCTCGTTAGTTACGAGGAAGATTGGTAGTATTATTTTTAAAGCAGTTCGTAAAAGCAAAGAAGAGGTTAAAGAAGATGGACAAACAACAACAAGAACGACAAAATAAATGGATTAAGGAGAATACTGCTCCTATTAGTGCAAGATACCCAAAAGAACTAGTAACTGAATTTAAAGAAGCGTGTAAAAAGCTTGGTGTATCTCAATCAACAATATTTAGAAAAGTAATGGAAGAAACAATCGAAAAAGCAAAAGAAATTTAAACTAGAATCGTATAAAAAATATCAAAAAAGAAGACAAAAGAAGACAAAGCACTCAAAAAAATGCATAAATAAGCCATTTTTGATTATAAATATCGATTCCGCTCACTCGCTCCAGTAAATAAATTTACCGCTTAAAATTTAGGCGGTTTTTTTATACATTCTTGAAATCTATACAGAAAGCATTCAATTGTTTCTTTTAAATAAAATTACATGAAACGATTAATCAAATTGTTAATGAAATAAATTCTATTCCTGATGTTCCAGAAAATTATTTAGAAAGAGAAGAGAATAAGTAAAATAAAAATCACTGTATTGAAGGAATCGATACAGTGATTTTTTGTTGTGAATGAATTACTCGGCAGCGTCTAATGCGACTTTCATCATGTTTGTGAAAGATTTTTGACGTTCTTCTGGAGTAGTAACTTCTGGATATACAAAGCTATCAGAAATTGTTAATAGACAAGCAGCTTTCTTGCCTAATACTTCAGCGTTATGGAATAAAGCGAAGCTTTCCATTTCACAAGCTAATGAGTTTTTAACATTTTCATCAGCTGTTAGATAATCGCTACTTTCTCTATAGAATACATCTGAACTATGAATCATACCTTCGTGTAATTTGATGTCTAACTTTTTGCCACTTTCACGGATTCTTTCGCATAATTCAGCATTTGGATAAAGAATATTTCTTGTATCACCATTTTGTGTTTTAGCATATGTTGATTCAGAATATACGCTTGTTGCTAGAACAACATCATATAGTTTTAAATCAGGGGAGTAAGCTCCAGCTGAACCAATACGGATAATATTTTCTACATCGTAGAATTTAAATAATTCATATGAGTAAATACCAATACTAGGCATTCCCATACCAGAAGCCATAACGGAAACTTTCTTTCCATTATAAGTTCCTGTGTAGCCATAAACATTTCTAACGCTAGTAACTAGTTCTGCGTTTTCTAAGAATGTTTCAGCGATAAATTGTGCACGGAGCGGATCTCCAGGCATTAGTACAGTTTTAGCGAATTGACCTTTCTCTGCACTGTTATGAGGTGTTGACATATGTTTTTACCTACCTTTCTTTGTAAACTATAGTTTTGCACCTTTACTTCCTTTAGCACCAGATTCACTATATGCTTCTAATATATTTGTATCATAAGAGAATGTCATACGTGATCTTCTTCTTTCTCTTTCTAGAGCAAGTTCAACTAGTTTATCCATTAATTTTTCAAATGAAACACCAGTTGCTTCCCATAAATAGAAAGCAAGTGATCCAGGAATTGTATTGATTTCGTTAACATAAACTTTCTTTGTTTCAGCATCCATCATGAAGTCGATACGGCATACACCGCTACTACCTAATGCTTTGAATGTAGAAATAGCTAGATTTTGAATATAAGCAGTTTGTTCATCAGTTAGTGGGGCAGGGACAATACGTGCTGTACTTGCCATACCTTTAGAACTTCCTGTACCTTTTGTACTATTTGTTCCATATTTTTTACCAAAGCTTAATAGTTCTTCATTGTTGTCTTTTCCAACTTCTTCAAGAACACTTGCTCTAGCATCGCTATAGTCACCTAGTACTGAACAATTGATTTCACGCATTGGTTTAACAACTTTTTCGACAATAATCTTACGATCAAATTCTCTAGCTTCCGCAAAGCATTGTAAGAATTCTTCGTCGTTATGAGCGATAGAAATACCAATACTAGAACCAGTGCAAGCTGGCTTTAAGATAACAGGATAAAGTAATTTACGAGCTTTCTTGATTAATTCTTCAGGATGCTCATCTAATTCATTTTCATAGGCATAAAACCAATTTGTGATTGGTAAGCCATTATCGTGTAAGATATTTTTTTGTAATACTTTATCTTGTCCTACTGCTGCAGCGATTAAATCACATCCAGCAAAAGGAATCTTAAGCATTTCTAAATATCCTTGAATTGTGCCATCTTCGCCATTAGTACCATGCATTACAGGTATTGCGACATCTATTGTTCCTAAATCTTTCTTCTGAAATAAAGAATGTTTTACAGGAATAATTGTAACTCTGTTCTCAATAGAAACAAGAGTAACTTGTGTGCTTTCACTAACAAGAGTTTTTAGATTTTTAAAAGAACTCATATCATTCAATTTTTCAGAATAATATAGCTTTCTTTCTTTAGAAACATAAATTGGAATAACGTTATATTTATCTTTATTTAAAGCGGCAATTGCTTGGTGAGCAGAAATAATACTTACTTCATGTTCAACGGACTCGCCACCAAAAAAAACAGCGACATTTAATTTCATAAAATCCTCCTTTTCTATTATATACGAAAATACAAATAAAGCCGCAAAGAGATAAAGCGTGCTAGAATAATTTGCGTGAGGTCATTATGAAAAAAGCATTAGTATTAGCAGGTGGTGGAACTAGAGGGGCTTATCAAAATGGAGCTTTAAAAGCACTACGTAAATTACATAAAGCAGATTTTGATATTGTGACAGGTACTTCAATTGGTGCTTTAAATGCAGCGTTAGTTGTTCAAAAAGATTACAAAGCAATGGATAACTTATGGCATACACTTACACAAGATAAAATTATTAAAGGTTCAATGTCTTTAGAATTTAATCTAGACACCATGATAAATGAACGAAATTTAATTGCGTCTTTCTTTAAAAACTATGTAAAAGAAAAAGGTGCAGATATTTCACCATTAGTAGAACAGGTAGAATATTATTTTAATTCTAAAAAATTCTTTGATTCAAATATTGATTTTGGTTGTATTACAGTAAAACATGGTTCTTTAAAACCGGAGTTTGTGACAAAAGAAATGATGAAAGACCATGCGATAGATTGGTTAATCTCTTCAGCAAGTGCATTTCCAGCTTTCCCTGTACATACGTTTTCTGAAGGATCTTTTATTGATGGAGGATACTATGATAATCTTCCGATTGATTTTGCTTTAAGACTAGGAGCAGATGAGTTAATTGTTATTGATTTAAACAATGTTCCTCAACACCCAAGTTACATGTATAGCGATAATGTGAAATATATTTATCCAAAGAAACCTACTGGTTCTTTCTTAAATTTTGATCGTAAAGTAATGGATGATTTAGAAGTAGCAGGATATTATGACACGATGAAAACATTTGGTAAGTATGATGGTATTATCTATACGTTTAAGAAAATGAAGTATCCAAGCTATTATCGTGAATTTATGCGTAAATTTATGATGATGGAAAATGATATTAAAGTAGCTGCACAGATTAATAAAAAAATTAATTTTAGAAGTGAAAGCTACTTAAGAGATCGTATTAGTGAATCGTTACATGTAAGTTGCGTAAGTGACAAACAAATATTCTTTGCGTTAGTTGATGAGCTAATGACGATATGTAATTTAGATGAACATAAAGTTTGGGATTATAAAGAAGCACAAAAATTAGTTGTCGAACATTTTATGCCTTGTGTTAAAGAAGATTATGCATATCTTCCAAAACTTGTACCAACAGATATTGTGAATTATGTTTCTTCATTAGATGAAGAAGGTATAGTCTCTAAGTTTGTTCATTTTATGGCATATGAAGAACATTCACCATTTAAAGATGGTATATATTTAACAATTTATCCATTTGAAAAGTGTTTAGCAATGTTAGTGATAGAAATGATGAAAGATGAAATAGGTGAAGTATGGAAAAAATAGCGAAATTTGAAAAAGTATCCTTTGAACAATTTTCAGAAGGATTAAAAAAGAATTGGCCAGAACTTAGTGAACAAGCAAAAGAAATCTATGATGAGATTAAATTACCAAAAAGAGCGACTAAAGGCTCTGCAGGACATGATTTTTATGCACCATTTGATATTGAAATTGAGCCGAATAAACAAGTATTAATTCCGACAGGAATTCGAGCAACAATGCGTGAAGATTATGTTTTAATGTTGTTTCCAAGAAGCTCATTAGGATTTAAATATCGCTTACAACTCAATAATACAGTTGGTGTCATTGATAGTGATTATTATTACGCAGATAATGAAGGACATATCTTTGTTAAACTTACAAATGATACAAAAGAAGATAAGATTGTGAAAATAGAAAAGGGACAAGGTATGGTTCAAGGTATATTTTTACAATTTGGCGTTACAATAGATGATGAAGTGAGTGAAGAGAGAACTGGTGGAATAGGCAGTACGACAAAGAAAGAGAGTAAGTAATAAGAAATGAGTGCAGAAGTAGAAAAGTATTTTGAAACAGAACCAATTCCCGAAAAAATCCTTGCGAAGATGCAAGAGTATAAGAAAAAAGGATATGAGATACCAGATGAAAAACTCATCAAAAGACCAAGTCAAATCAAAGGAATTATCGAATCATCTAAGATTAATACAGGAGTATTAGATGCGGTAGCTGAAAAGATTTGTGAAGGAATGAGTACACAAGAAATTGATGATATTGTTAGAGAATATACACATAGTCATGATGCGATTTGTGCTCCATATCATTATGAAGGATATCCAAAGAGTGTATGTACATCGATTAATGATGAAGTATGTCATGGTATTCCAAGTAGACATCGTAAGTTAAAAGATGGGGATATTGTGAATGTGGACGTTTCAACAATCTATAAAGATTACTATTCTGATGCGTCTAGAATGTTTATGATTGGTAATGTATCAAGTAGTCGTAAAAGACTAGTTGAAGAAACAAAGAAAGCATTAGAGATTGGTATAGAAGCTGCTCAACCATGGGCTACTGTTGGGGATATTGGATACGCAATTAGTAAGTATGCAAAAAGTAGAGGATATTCTGTAGTTCGTGGCATTGGTGGACATGGTGTAGGTATAGAATTCCATGAAGATCCATTTGTTGCACACGTTGGTAAAAAACATACAGGTATGTTACTTGTACCAGGAATGATTATTACGATTGAACCAATGATTAATGCCGGTAAAGCTAGTGTTGTCATCGATCCATATAATGAATGGACTATTTATACAGAAGATGGTAAAGATAGTGCACAATGGGAACATACAATTCTAATTACAGAAACAGGAAACGAAGTATTAACGTACTAGAATTTAAATTTATGCGATATACTATTTATAGATATCGCATTTTTTAGGGGAAAAAGATAGTTATGAATGAAACAATATATATTACAGGTCATAAACATCCTGATACTGATTCTATTTGTTCAGCAATTACATACGCTGATTTATTGAATAAATTAGGTCAAGAAGCTGTGCCTTGTAGACAAGGTCCATTAAATGAAGAAACTAAATTTGTCTTAAAGAGATTTCATCAAGAAAATCCTTTATTACTTACAGATGCACGAGCAAAACTTGAAGATATTACACTTGATGAACCAACACTAATATCTGAAAAATCTACAGTTCATCATGCTTGGCACGTTATGCTTAGAACACAAAATAGATCCTTATTTGTTGTAAATGATGAAGGACAACTAACAGGAGTATGTACGACAAGTAATTTATCTGCATATCGCTTAAAACCTTTTAAGGATATTGAACGTTTAATGTCTTATGCAACTTTAGAAGATATTGCCCATACTATTGGTGGTAAAGTTATTTATAAACCAAATCATTTTGAAACAAATGGCAGTGTACATATCATTACTTTAGAAGGTCAAGAAGCTTTAGAATATGATTTAAAAAATGGTATTTCTATTCTTTCAGCAAATATTGATAAACAAAAGTTACTTATTGAAGAAGGGGTAAAATGCTTAGTGATTACTTGTGGCGTGAAAACAAGTGATGATGTCATTGAACTAGCGGAAAAATATGATTGCGCAATTGTAGAAACAGATGAAGATACAATGCATACTTCTACAGCAATTGTTGAATCTTATTCAATTGAACACGTCATGACACGCAATTTTATTTCATTCAAAAATGATGAATATGTAAGTGATGTTGCCTCAAAGATGACAAAATCAAGAGTACGTTCTTATCCTGTATTAGATCATGATGGAAATGTTGTAGGTGCAATATCTCGTTACCATACATTGAATTACAATCATCGTAAATTTGTCCTTGTTGACCATAGTGCAAAAAATCAAACGATTAATCATATCGAAGATGCGGACATTGAAGCAATTATCGACCATCATCATATTGGTGATATCACAACCGATCATCCTATTATGTATCGCAATGTAAAGTGTGGTTGTACTTGCACAATTATTTCTAAGATTTATCAAGAAAATGGAATACAACCAAGTAGTGATATGAGTGGATTACTACTATCAGCTATTTTATCGGATACGTTAAACTTGAAATCTGCGACGACAACAAAGGATGATGTCGTAACAGTTGAGTGGTTAGCAAAACTAGCAGGAATTGAAAATGTCGATGAATATGCTAGAGAAATGTTAGGAGCTTCGGTTGCTCTAAAGAATTCGAAACCAGAAGATATTTTCTATCGTGACTTAAAGAACTATGAGATTGGTAACTATAAAGTAGCAATTGGTCAAACAAACTATAGTCATATGGAAGAAGTGCAATTAATTCTACCAACATTTAAAGAATATCTTGAAAAAGAACAACAAGATAAACATTATGATTTGTCGCTAATGTTATTTACAGATGTAATGGGTGAAGGAAGTATATTTGTTTACTATGGACCTTTGTCTCAAATTATCACGGATACAATTGAAACAAGTATCGATGAACACTATGGTTTTGATTCATCAATCATTTCTCGTAAGCAACAATTAATCCCTAAATTATCCGCAACAATAAAAATGTTATAACAAGTAATAGACAACCTCGGAATGAACAAATTATGAGGTTGTTTTATTTTAAGAGTAAATTTGTACTTTTTAAAAATTGTTCTTTACCTTTTATTTTAATGTGTTAGTATATCTGCATGACGTCGTATAATCCCTTAAATGTGGTAAGGGAGTCTCTACATCATCACCGTAAATGATGATACTATGACAGGTACTCTTTTTGAGAACTAACCTGTCGTTACACGATGTTAGTTACTTGAAAGGAGTTTTATTTACCTTGAAATTATTTGAAGAAAGAATAGTAAAAGATGGTGTGATTTTAGAAGGCGATATTTTAAAAATCGACAGTTTTTTAAATCACCAAATTGATGTTACTTTACTTGATGAGATGGGTAAGGAATTTAAAAGACTCTTTCAAGACGCAGAGGTCGATAAGATTTTAACAATCGAGTCAAGTGGTATTGGTATTGCAGTAATGGCAGCTAGATATTTTGGAAATTGCCCTGTAGTTTTTGCAAAAAAGGGAGTTTCAGCAAATATCGGTGGTGAAGTGTATGAGTGTGTTGAAAAATCATATACTCGTAATGCTTATTATCATGTCCAAGTTTCTAAGAAATATCTAAAAGAAAATGATAAAGTTTTGATTTTAGATGATTTTTTAGCGAATGGCGAAGCATTAAATGCATTAGTTTCTATTTGTAACGATGCTAAAGCAAATGTTGTTGGATGTGGTGTTGCCGTAACAAAAGCATATCAACCAGGGGAAGAGCGCATCAAAGAGATGGGCATTAAAGTAGAATCACTTGCTCGCATTAAATCCATGCATGATGGTCTTATTGAATTCTGCGATTAATTTGGTTAATACAAGCTTGCTTGTTTAACATAAGTAATCAAGAAGGAGAAAGAAATGAAAAAATTACTTAATGCTTTACTTACAGTTGTAATGGCTGTATCTTTTGTTGGTTGTTCTTCAAGTGAAGAAGCTAGTTCTACTGCTGCATCTGAATCAAGTGCTGAAAGTACAAGTTCTTCACTAAAAATCGGTGCAATTATCCTAGGTGATGAAAATGAAGGATATAGCTATGCTCATATTGCTGGTATTAAAAAAGCATGTGAAGATCTAGGAATTAGCGAAAGTGATGTAATTTGGAAATATAATATTTCTGAATCTCAAGATGTTTATGACGCTGCTGTAGACTGTATCGAAAATGGTGCTACTTTAGTGTTATCTAATTCTTATGGTCACCAAACATATATGCAACAAGTTGCGAGTGAATATCCTGAAGTAACTGTTATTGCGGTAACTGGAGATACTGCTGCTGTTTCTGGCTTAAGTAATTTCCATAATGCATTCAATAAAGTTTATGAATCAAGATATGTTTCTGGTGTAGTTGCTGGATTAAAGCTAAAAGAACTAGAAGAAAATGGTGAACTAGTTGATGCAAACTATAATGAAGATGGTGAAGTGAAGATTGGTTATGTTGGTGCTTATCCATATTCTGAAGTTGTTTCTGGATTTACTGCTTTCTATTTAGGTGTTAAATCAGTATATGAAAATGTACATATGTATGTTAAATATACAAATTCTTGGTCAGATATTACTGCTGAAGGAACAGTTGCGGATGAACTAATGGCTCAAGGTGCTGTAATCATTTCTCAACACGCTGATACTACTGGTGCTCCAAGTACTGTACAAAGCAATAATGATTCTAATAAATATGGTTTTAAAGCTTATTCTGTAGGTTATAACATTTCTATGTTAGATGTTGCTCCTACTGCTGCTTTAACAAGTGCTAGTGCGAATTGGAATGTATTCTATGAATATGCTTTCTCTTGTGCATTAAATGGTACAGCAATGGACACAGATTGGGCTAAAGGATATGAAGCTGATGCTGTTGGAATTACAGCACTAGGCGAAAGTGTTGCTGAAGGAACAGATACAGCTGTTGCTGAAGTTGAACAAAAACTAGCTGATGGAAGCTTACATGTATTTGATGTATCTACATTTACTTATGGTGGTGAAACACCTACAACAATGTTAGGTGATGTTGATGCTGACTATACTCCTGAAACAGAAGGTTTAATTGATGGTTATTTCCATGAATCAGAATTTAGAAGTGCTCCTTACTTCCCAAGTTCTGAACTAATTGATGGTATTACTGCTATTGGTGAATAAATCATAATCTTATAGAAGTTACAGGCCTTTGACCTGTAACTTTTATCATATTGAGGAGGAAAAATGGAAAACGCTATTGAAATGATTGATATTACTAAAGCTTTTGGTGATAAAGTAATTGCAAATAAAAACGTTACCATGAATATAAGACATAATGAAATTCTTTCTTTATTAGGAGAAAATGGTTCTGGTAAAACAACTTTAATGAATATGTTATCAGGAATCTATTACCCAGATAGTGGAAAGATTTTATGTGATGGTAAAGAAGTGAGCATATCTTCACCTAGCGAAGCATATCATTTAGGGATTGGAATGGTTCATCAACACTTCAAACTGATTGATGTTTTTACGGCTTTAGAAAATATATTACTTGGATTAGACGCAAAAGAAACAAGTAAAATTGTTCGTACTAAAGTAAAAGAAATATGCGATAAATATGGTTTTGATTTAGATTTAGATGAAAAAGTATATAACATGTCTGTATCTAAGAAACAAACATTAGAAATCGTTAAAACATTATATAGAGGGGCTGAAGTATTAATTTTAGATGAACCTACAGCAGTACTTACTCCTCAAGAAACAGATAAATTATTTAAAGTGATTAAAAATATGCGTGATGATGGAAAAGCGGTTGTCATTATTACACATAAATTAAATGAAGTTTTAGAAATTTCTGATCGCGTAACAATTCTAAGAAAAGGTGAACTTGTTGGAACAATCGATACAAAAGATGCAAATGAGCAAATTTTGACAGAAATGATGGTTGGCCAAAAAGTAGAATTAAACATTCATCGAGATCTTGTAGAGCATAAAGAAAAACGTCTTGAAGTAAAAGATTTAACGGTCACAAGTAGTGAAGGAAAGAAAGTCGTAAATCACGCTACATTTGATTTATATTCTGGAGAAATTCTAGGTATTGCGGGTATTTCTGGATGTGGTCAAAAAGAACTATTAGAAGCGATTATGGGTTTATCAAAGAGTGATGAAGGTTCTTCAGTAACATATTACTCTACAGCCCATGGTACTCATGAACTTGTTGGTTTATCTACAGAAAAAATAAGAAGCTTTGGTTTACATCTAGCATTTGTTCCTGAAGATCGTTTAGGTATGGGACTTGTTGGAAATATGGGTATGACAGAAAACGTATTATTAAAACGATACAAAAAAGGTTCTGGTCCATTCTTACATACCCAAAAACCTCATGAAATGGCCGAAAAAATCAAAGAAGAATTAGATGTTAAAACACCTTCTTTAGACTATCCACTACGTAAATTATCTGGTGGTAATATTCAAAAAGTATTAGTTGGTAGAGAAGTAGCAGCTAAACCTACTGTATTAATGACAGCTTACGCTGTTAGAGGATTAGATATTCATACTTCTTATACGATTTATAACTTATTAAATGAAGAAAAGAAAAAAGGTGTAGCTGTCATCTATGTAGGTGAAGACTTAGATGTACTAATGGCTTTAAGCGATAGAATCTTAGTGATGTGTGATGGCCATATTAATGGTGTATTAGACGCAAGAACTTGTACAAAAGAAGAACTTGGATATTTAATGACAAATTTAAAGGAGATTAACTAATATGAACAAAACACCTTTGATTACAGTTAGTAAAAAAGATAATATTTCCTTTATTAAACAACTACTCATTAAAGCGATTGCGATACTGTTGTCTTTGATTGTATCTGCATTATTCTTATATTTTGTTACACATCTTGATCCTATTTCTGTTTATACATCGATGTTTAAAGGTGCTTTTGGTACAGTTAGAAGAAGTTGGATTACAATTCGTGATACAGCTTTATTACTACTAATTGCTGTTTCTTTAACACCAGCATTTAAGATGCAATTTTGGAATTGTGGTGCAGAAGGACAAGTATTAATAGGTGGCTTAGTTACAGCAGCGTTAATGATTTATTATGGTGATATTTTACCTACACCATTATTACTAGTAATCATGTTTGTGACTTCGTTTATTGCTAGTAGCTTATGGGCATTTTTACCAGCATTCTTTAAAGCAAAATATAACACGAATGAAACATTATTTACGCTCATGATGAATTATGTTGCTATACAACTTGTAGAATTCTTTGTGGATTTTTGGGATAAAAAACAATCTCACTCTGTAGGGATTATTAATATGAATACAATGGGTGGTTGGTTTCCATCAATTGCAGGAAAACAATATTTATTAAATGTCATCATTGTTTTAGTGATAGCTATAGCGATGTTCATCTATTTGAAGTATTCAAAACATGGTTTTGAACTTGCAGTAGTTGGTGAATCTCTTGCGACGGCAAAGTATGCAGGAATTAATGTGCCTAAAACAATTATTCGTACAGTGTTATTGTCTGGAGGTCTAGCAGGAGTTGCAGGTTTTGTTGAAGTAGCAGGTATGTCCCATACGATTTCTAAACAAACAGCAGGTGGTAAAGGCTTTACGGCAATTATTATTTGTTGGTTAGCTAAATTCAATATTATCAGTATGGCATTTATTTCCTTATTAATTGTCTTTTTAGATAAAGGGGCTAGTCAAATTGCTTCTGACTTTGGATTAAATGAATATGCTTCTAGTATTATTACAGGAATTATCTTGTTTTTTATCCTAGGATCAGAATTCTTTGTGAATTATAAAGTGAATTTCCATACACAAAAGGAGGCTAAATAATGTCTAGTGCACAATTAATATCTTGGGTTGTTTCAGCGATTACATTTGGTACAGTCATTATGTTTGGTTGTATTGGAGAAACAATTAACCAAAAAGCGGGAAGTTTAAATCTTGGTGTTCCTGGTGTAATGCAACTAGGTGGTATAGGGGCATTAGCTGGAGCGTTCTTTTATGAAAATAGTACAAGTAATCCTAATAGTGTAGTAGGTATGGTAATTGCTTTAGTTTGTGCCTTACTAGCTAGTGGGCTTGCAAGTTTACTCTATAGTTTTTTAACAGTTACTTTAAAAGCAAATCAAAATGTTACAGGCTTAACACTTACTATATTTGGAAGTGGTATTGCAAATTTCTTTGGTGGATCCATGATGAAATTATCGGGTGGTGTTGGTTCAATATCTGTAGCTGTTACTTCAAGTGCATTTAAAACACGGTTACCATTAGTATCAGGTAAATTTGGATTATTTGGATCCTTATTCTTAAACTATGGTTGGATGGTTTACTTTTGCTTAATTCTAGCGTTTATCATTAATGCTTTTTTAGCGAAAACACGTGTCGGTTTAAATTTAAGATCAGTAGGTGAAAATCCATCAACTGCTGATGCGGCAGGTATTAATGTTACAAAATATCAATATTTGGCTTCGATTGTAGGTGGAGCGATTTGTGGCTTAGGTGGATTATTCTATGTTATGGATTATATCCAAGGTACTTGGGCTAATGATAATACAATTGAATCACTTGGCTGGTTAGCGGTAGCACTTGTTATTTTTACAAGTTGGAAACCTAAGAACGCTACTTGGGGAGCATATCTATTTGGCTTATGTTATTGGGCGTATGTTTATATTCCTGCAAGTATTTCTAAAGGCTTAGCTAGTGCTTTAAAAGTAGAACGAGTAACTTACCTTCAAAACTTATATAAGATGTTACCGTATATTGTAACAATTGTTGTATTATGCGTTGTATCGGCGAAAAAGAAAAAGGAGAATCAAGCACCAAGTCATTTAGGTAAATCATACTTTAGAGAGGATCGATAAAAATCCTCTTTTTTGTATCACTTTTGTTGATAGGAGATTTATTTTCCTATAGAATATTTTCGTATCACAAAAGTTAGCACACCCTAACTAGAAAGAGGACAAATGAAAGAACAATGGAATGGATTTACGTCCGGTAAATGGGCAAAAGAAATCGACGTAAGGGATTTTATCCAAAGAAACTACACACCATATGATGGTGATGAAAGTTTTTTAGAAGGCGCTACTGATGCGACAAATGCACTTTGGGACAAACTTCAAGAATTACAACATGAAGAAAGAGCTAAAGGCGGCGTATTAGACATGGAAACAGAAGTAGTAAGTGATATTACTGCTTATGGTCCAGGATACTTAAACCAAGATTTAGAAAAAGTAGTTGGTTTACAAACAGATAAACCATTAAAGCGCGCATTTATGCCTTATGGTGGTATCCGTATGGCTGAACAAAGTTGTGAGATGTATGGTTATAAACCAAGTGAAAAACTACATGAAGTATTCACAAAATACCATACAACACACTCTGATGCAGTATTCTCATGCTATACAAAAGAAATGAAACTTGCTCGTCATAACAAGATCATTACAGGTTTACCTGATACATATGGTAGAGGAAGAATTGTTGGTGACTATCGTAGAATTGCATTATATGGAATTGATTACTTAGTTGCTTGTAAACAAGTAGATTTAGACGAATGCGGTGGCGGTCTAATGAATGAAGATGTTTGCCGTTTAAGAGAAGAAATTGCTAAACAAATTAAAGCCTTAAAAGCAATTAAAGAAATGGCAGCGAGTTATGGATTTGATATCTCTGAACCAGCTAAAGATTCTTATGAAGCTGCACAATGGTTATACTTTGGATATTTAGCTGCAATTAAAACACAAAATGGTGCTGCTATGTCTGTTGGAAGAATTTCAACATTCTTAGATATCTATTTTGAAAGAGATTTAAAATCTGGAAAATATACAGAAAAACAAATTCAAGAAATCGTAGACCATTTAACAATGAAGTTCAGAATGGTTAAGTTTGCGAGAATTGAAAGCTACAACCAATTATTCTCTGGTGACCCAGTATGGGCTACTTTAGATATTGCTGGAGCTGGCGTAGATGGTAGAAGTATGGTTACGAAATCAGACTTCCGTTTCTTACATACATTAGAAAACATGGGACCTTCTCCTGAACCAAACTTAACAGTTTTATATTCTTCTAGACTTCCTGAAGGATTTAAGAAATATGCTGCTAAGATTAGTGTGAATACAAGTTCTATTCAATATGAAAATGATGATGTAATGCGTGTTTCTTGGGGTGATGACTATGCAATTTGTTGTTGTGTAAGTGCAACTCAAACAGGTAAAGAAATGCAATTCTTTGGTGCTCGTGCAAACTTAGCAAAATGTCTTCTTTATGCAATTAACGGTGGTAAAGATGAAAAGAGCAACATGCAAGTTGGTCCAGTTTATCAACCAATCACAAGTGAATATCTTGATTATGATGAAGTCATGAGCAAATACGACTTAATGATGAGTTGGTTAGCTAAACTTTATGTAAATACATTGAATCTAATTCACTATATGCACGATAAATACTATTATGAAGCAGCACAAATGTCTTTGATTGATACAGATGTAAGAAGAACATTTGCGACTGGTATTGCAGGATTTAGCCATGTTGTCGATTCATTAAGTGCAATTAAATATGCAAAGGTTAAAACAGTACGTGATGAAAATGGATTAGTTGTTGACTATGAAATTGAAGGTGATTTCCCACGTTATGGTAATGATGATGACCGTGCAGATGATATTGCAGTATGGTTATTAAAAACATTCTTAGAAAAAGTAAAAGAAAATAGCACATATAGAAATAGTGAACCTACAACATCTATTCTTACTATCACAAGTAATGTTGTTTATGGTAAAGCTACTGGTTCTTTACCTGATGGTAGAAAAGGTGGCGAACCTCTATCTCCTGGTGCTAACCCATCATATGGCGCAGAAAAGAATGGTTTACTTGCTTCACTAAACTCTGTAGCAAAACTACCATATGAATATGCATTAGATGGTATTTCTAATACACAAACAATTAATCCTGATGCTTTAGGACATAGTGAAAGTGAAAGAGTGAATAACTTAGTAAATGTACTAGATGGTTACTTTGATCAAGGTGCACATCACTTAAATGTAAATGTATTTGGTGTTGAAAAATTAAAGGATGCGATGGAACATCCAGAAAAACCAGAATATGCTAACTTTACAATTCGTGTATCTGGTTATGCTGTTAAGTTCATTGATTTAACTCGTGAACAACAATTAGATG
>CAVCUC010000055.1:0-15338 GCA_963605225.1 bacterium | reverse complement strand
ACACCAGAAGCTACAGCTAGTGCTGAACCAGAAAAGAGTGCAGAGCCAACAGCTAGTGCTAGTGCAGAAACAATCGTTGATCCTGATGCAACTCCAGAAGTAGTAACGAAAGGACATTGGGCATTAATCAATTTAATTGCTGCAGTAGTATCAGTATTATTAGGAGTCGTACTTGTATTATCTAAGAATAAGAAAGATAAGGATGAGGACGAAGAAGAACAAGAAAATGAAGACGAGGAAGAAGTAAAGCGTCATAAGAGATGGAAGGTAGTATCTGTAGTAGATGCAATCCTAGCAGTACTTGTATTTATCTTCACTGAAAATATGACATTATCAATGGTACTTGTAGATAAGTGGACAATGTTAATGGTATTATTTGCCGTAGTAAGTGTAATTTCACTAGTATTAGGTAGAAAATATCATGAAGACGAAGAAGACGACGAAGATAAAGTTCAAGCTTAATCACTTCTAAGTTGAAGCCTCAAGGGTAAGCCTTGGGGCTTTTAATATTCAAAAGTGTTTTGTAAAATGAAATTAATATGATAAGAAAACATTTTTTGAAACGATTACTATGTTTTTTTGTGGGGATTACATTACTAGGATGTAGTAATGCTCAAACAAAAATTAATAATACAGAGAGTAAGAGTTATACATATGATGAAATATTGTGGCCAAGTGCTGACGAAGTAAACATAGCAGAAGATGACAAAGTGCTAGTGGATTATAGTCATACTAGTCAAGGTTATATCATGGCTAAAACAAAGACGAGTGATCATAAACGATTAAAAGTCATGATTGTTAAAGGTGATGAGAAGTACACATATGATATTAATAAAGAAAAAGAATATGAAATCTACTCATTCAATATGGGAGATGGTAATTATACCGTCAAGATATATGAAAATATTCAAGATGACCAATACAGTTTGTTATTCTCATTTGATTGTGATGTGCAATTAGAAAATGAATTTGTCCCATTCTTATATCCTAATCAAGTCGTAGATTATGATGATTCTACGTTATGTCTTGAGAAATCATTTGAATTAGTTAAAGATGATAAGACGGATCTAGAACGCGTAGAACATATATATGATTGGGTATTAGATAACGTGAAATATGATTGGGATAAAGTAGAAGAAGTACAAGGAAAATATGTCCTACCAGTACTAGATGATATTTATAACAATAAAAAAGGGATTTGCTTTGATTACGCTGCGATTATGGCCGCGATGCTAAGAGTACAGCATATACCAACAAAAGTGGTAACAGGGATGATTGAAGAAGGATATCATGCTTGGATTGAAGTTTATATTGAGAATATGGGATGGATAAAACCACATGTATATTTTAATTCAGGTGAATGGACAACAATGGATCCAACATATGATGCGATGAATGAAAAATATGATGGTGACTATAGTATTAAATATGTTTACTAGTGGGAGAGATAGTATGAAGAGTATAAGTGAATTAGAAAAGGCACAATTCTTAGATCAAATCGGAATGATTCTAGATGGTGGAATCAGTTTAGAAGATGGTTTAGATGCGATTGTTAGCCAAGTAAATGAACAAGATTACGCAAGTGTTTTAAAAAGTGTTAGAGATGAAGTAACTAGTGGTGCTAATTTATCTAAAGCACTAGAAAAAACAGGACAATATGATTCTTATATGATTCATATGATTGCGGTTGGTGAGGAAAGTGGATATTTAGATAAAGTTGTTCATGAGTTATCACATTATTACTATCGTATGAATGATACAAAACAAAAAATTAAAGATGCTTTAACTTATCCTAGTATCCTAGTTGTCATGATGCTTGTGGTAGTCATTATTCTTGTGAACAATATCTTACCACTATTTAAGAGTGTATTAGGAAATATGGGTATATCCGTAGCTTCTTCTACTTTAATCTTATTAGATATCGGTAAAAATTTAGCGATACTTGCATTAGTAGTGTTAACGATTTTATTCCTATTAGTTTTATATGTTTCTTTTACAATGAAAGGAAAAGATGATAGCTATATTACTTTGTTACATAAGTTCTTTGTGACAAAGAATGTTGCGTATGAATTATCTGTAGTGCAATTTGCATATGCTTTATCTTTATTACTCAATAGTGGTATTCCTCAAGAGAATGCATTAGATATGTGTAAGGATTTATGCACAGATAACAAATTAAAAGAAAAAATTAATAAGTTAATATTAGACTTACAAAGTGGTAAGAATATGAGTGATTGCTTAGTTGAAAGTAAAATCTTTAAAGATGTATATAATCGATTATTAGTGATTGGTATTAAAAGTGGACATTTTGAGACAACAATGAATGAGGTTGCTAAAAGCTATGAGAAAGATATCGATACAGGTATTGCTAAGATGCTAGATGTAGTAGAACCAACTCTTGTCATCTTACTATCGATCATCGTAGGAATTATCTTAGTGTCAGTAATGTTACCACTTGCAAGTATTATGGTAAATTTATGAGAAAACAAAGACTAGTTTTAGGAATTCTTAGTCTACTCATTGTTGGGATACTATTTTGTGGCATATTGAATAGCCAAAAAGAATACAATCAAAATGAATTAGATAGAATAGAACTCAATATTCGTAAAGCGGTGATTACTTGTTATAGCATAGAAGGATTTTATCCTAGTAGTATAGATTACTTGGAAGAAAACTATGGACTAGTAATCGATAAAAGAGAAATCAATGTATTTTATCAGGCAGTAGGCAGTAATATTTTTCCTGATATTATGGTAACGAGGAAGAAGTAGTATATGAGAAGGAATGCATTAGTTAATATTGGCTTTTCTTTGATTTTGTTTTTGATGTTTGTTGTAGGTAGCTTCTTTTTACTTGTATATGGAGCTAGAGGTTATAAACATGGATTAGAAAAAGAAGAAAGTCGTGAGTTAAATCAAATCCCTTTTGCGTATATTACTACACGTATGCATCAAGCTAGTTCTAGTGAAGCTGTAAGTATTCAAGAAGTAGAAGGAAATAACGTGCTTGTTATAGAGAAAGAAGACAGTTTAATTTGTATCTATCAAAAAAATCAAAGTCTATATGAATTAGTGACTAGTGATATAAACCAAATCGATTTAAGTGGTGGAACGAAAATATATGATGTTAGCGATTTTGATATTAACTATCAAAATGGTTACTATGAAATCACACTCAATGATCAAGAGTACAAGATAGGAGTTCGCTAATATGAAAAATACACATTCATTTAATTTTTTATTAGAACTCATTATTGTGATTTTGTTTTTTACCTTTAGTTCGATTGTATTTGTTGGTTTATTTGCTAAGGCTTATCAAATGAATGAGGAAGCTAGTGTTAAGGCGGAGGCTAGCTATGTTTTACAAAATATAGCGGAAGAATTCAAGATGACAGGTAGTGTAGATTCATTTGATAAGAAGGATATGAAGGATATGAATGATTCTTATCAAATAAGTGTTTCCATTGAGGATGAAGATTGCACAATAGAGGCGATATACGAAGGTAAAGTGATTGAAGAAATACATGTAAAGTATCTAGAGGTGAACCATGAATAAACAAAATAGAGTATCTATAGGCATTGGTTTATCTACATTATTAATGATTTTTACAGTACTTATCCTAACAATCTTTGCGACTCTTTCTTATTTACAAGCAAAAAGAAATCTAACTGAAACAGATAAGATTATTTCCTCTAGTGTTGAATACTATGACGCAGACTATAAAGCAAGTGAGATTTTCACTGAGTTAAAAGATCATCTAGATGATTTAAATTACTTACAAGAAAATAATATTTCATTTAGTCAAAATGAATATCACTATTCTGTTAAAATAAATGATGAGAAAAGCCTAGATGTTGTATTAACTAGAACAAATGATGAATTAGTAATTACAACGTGGCAAGAAGTAGTCCAAGTTGATGGGGATTATGAGTATAAAGGATTTGTACATTAGAGGTATGTTATGGATATTAATGAAATATTACAATTAGCGATTGATCAACATGCAAGTGATATCTTTATTGTTGCAGGAACAAAATTAGCATTTAAGATTGATGGAATTATCCAACCTATTGGTGAAGAAAAGCTCACACCAGACATAACAAGAACATATGTTGAAGAAATCTACAATATGGCTAGTGGTGTAAGAAAATCCATTGATATGTTAGATAATATTGGTGAAGATGATTTTTCCTTCTCACTAAGTAAAGTCGGAAGATTTAGAGTCAATGCTTATTATCAAAGAGGATCACTTGCGGCAGTATTAAGAGTTGTTCGCTTTAAGTTACCAGATCCAAAAGTGTATCACATATCTCCTAGTATCTTAGAATTATCTAATCTCAATAAAGGACTAGTACTTGTTACAGGTAGTGCTGGTAGTGGTAAATCGACAACACTAGCTTGTATCGTAGATGAAATCAATAAAACGAAAAATGATCATATTATTACGATTGAAGATCCAATTGAATACTTGCATTCGCATAATCGTTCTATTGTTTCACAAAGAGAAATTGGTCATGATACAAAAGATTATTTGATTGCTTTGCGTGCTGCTTTAAGAGAAGCACCAAATGTAATCTTAGTTGGTGAAATGAGAGATTTAGAAACAGTTAGTGTTGCACTAAATGCGGCTGAAACAGGGCATTTAGTATTATCTACACTACATACATTGGGGGCTAGTGAAACAATTAGTAGAATTGTGGATATGTTTCCATCTAACCAACAAGAACAAATTCGTATTCAATTGTCCATGGTATTACAAGCAGTTGTAAGTCAACAACTCGTACGGGGAGTTGATGGAAAAATGTATCCTAGCTTTGAAATCATGAAGACGTGTCCTGCAATTCGTACACAAATTCGTGATAATAAACTACATCTAATTGATAATACAATTGCTCAAAATAAAGAAAATGGCATGATTACCATGGATGATAGTTTAATGAAACTATATAAAGAAGGAATTATTGACAAAAACACATTGTTGCAACATGCAAATAA
The DNA here is from genome assembly GCA_963605225.1 of bacterium. GTDB lineage: Bacteria > Bacillota_I > Bacilli_A > Erysipelotrichales > Erysipelotrichaceae > Bulleidia. Next base: position 10,343 of record CAVCUC010000055.1, on the reverse strand, counting down.
TGTAGAACAACTTTTGAAAAAAATAAATTAAATGATATAATAGGCGCACTTATGGATGGGGTTAAGTATAGTTGCAAATTATTAGGTTCTTTTCGTATTGAATGTAATGGGAACCACATTGATTTAACAGAAAAATTAGGTAATCAATTATCTAGTCTTTTTGCATTTCTCTTATGTAATCATAATCAACTGATTACAAAAGAAAGAATTATGGATACATTCTGGCCAGATTCTGAAAATCCTGGTAATGCTTTAAAGTATGCAATTTTTCGCTTACGTAGTTCATTATCAAAAATTGAAGGAATGAATGAAGAATGGATTGTTACTGGAAATAACGGATATCAAATTCAACCTGAAATTTCTTATAGCTTAGATATTGAAGAATTTGAAAACTATATTTCTATCGCAAAACAAAATGATGATATTGAAAGCTATCAAAAAGCGATTGATTTATATTCTGGTAATTTGCTAGAAGGCATTGATTCAGAATGGATTGATGTGGACAGAGGATACTATAAGTCAATTGCTGTACAAGCTTGTAATACACTATGTAGTTTTTATCTAGAAAATAAAAAAGGAAAAGATGCGATAAAAATAGCAGAAAAGGGCTTAAGTCTAGATGATCTTGATGAACAAATGATTGCAGGATATTTAAGAGGATTAATTCTAGATAAAAAATATAATCAAGCAATGAATTACTATCAATATGCAAATAAAAGATATAAAGATAAGTTAGGCATGTCTTTAGATAGTATTGCTGGAGAAAAGTTTACAGCAATCTTAACTTCACAAGGGAAATCTACATTTGATGAAAAAGAAAAACAATATGTTCGCCAAGAAAAAGTGACGATGAGTGCTAGTGGCCCTTTAGAAGTAGATATCAAGGCACTAAATGCTATCTGTTTATTTGTTATGCGTAATGCGGATAGAATTAAAATTAGTGGTTACGTTTTAAAGGTATCGGTAGAAAAAAATAACAGTGACTATAAAAGAGTGATGGATGATTTACTATCAATCTTTAAATTATCATTTAGAAAGAGTGACGTTATCGCTAAAGTAAATGATTATGAATATGCAATCTTTTTGAATTTAAGAGACGAACATGACACGAAAATTATTGAAAAAAGATTAATTTCTAGGTTGCTTAAGAAATATACAAATATGAATTTAATTCAAATGAATTGGACGAAAATCTAATTCATTTTTTTTAAGCAAACAAAAAGTCTTAACCAATAGGATTAAGACTTGTGGTATTTGTTATAATGCTTCGATTAATTTTTCAACGTTTTCTTTCTTTGTTGCCCAACTTGTGACAAATCTTACAGCAATACGAGTATCATCGATTTTCTCAAATGGTAAGAAACGGAATTCTTTAGATAAATCTTTGATTTTTTCATTTGTCATGATTGGGAATAGTTGGTTTGTCTCAAATGGATAAGCAAATTCATATCCTTTGTTCTTTAATCCATCATAGAGTAACTCAGCACATTCCATTGCATTCTTAGAGATTTCAAAATATTTATTATTCTTAAATAATTCTTCAAATTGAATGCCAAGTAATCTACCTTTAGCTAACATTGCTCCACGTTGTTTGATGCAATATCTAAAGTTCGTACTAATTGCAGAATTAGTCATAACGATTGCTTCACCAAATAAAGCACCTACTTTTGTTCCACCAATATAGAAAACATCAGAATACTTTGCGATATCAGCCATTGAGACATCATTCTTTTTCGCCTCTAAGGCATAACCAAGACGCGCTCCATCAATGAATAAATATAAACCATGTTTCTTCGCAACAGCTTTTAAATCAGCTAATTCTTTCTTTGTATATAGAGTTCCTGTTTCTGTAGGAAATGAAATATAAATCATACCAGGTTTAACAATATGTTCACTTGATGGGTCATTCTTTTGATCAATAACCATTTGCTCTACATCTTTGGCCGCAATTTTACCATATTTTGTAGGGACAACTAAACATTTATGACCTGTAGCTTCAATGGCACCTGTTTCATGAACATTGATATGTCCACTACTTGCACAAATCACACCTTCATATGGTTTTAAACAAGATGAGATAACCGTTAAGTTAGCTTGTGTACCCCCAACAACAAATTGAATTTCTGCTCTAGGAGCTTTACATGCTTTACGAATGAACTTCTTTGCATTTTCTGAGTGGGGGTCAACACCATATCCACTTGTTTGTTCGAAATTTGTATTTTGAAGTGCTTCTAAAATTTCAGGAATACATCCTTCTTCATAATCACTTTGAAAACTAATCATAATATCCTCCAGTTTTTAATATTATACGCTAAAATAGAGAGGACTAGTGTGAAGGTGAAGAGAAAATGATTCAAAGATTTAACGAAAATGAATTAAAACAGTTAGCAGAAATATTAAAAAATGATGAAGTCATCTCCGTCCCTACAGATACGGTATATGGAGTATGTGCAAGAATGAATAGTGAAAAGGCAGAACAAAAGCTACGGGATGTAAAAAATAGACCGGCAACGAAAGCTTTTCCTATCATGTGTAAAGATGAAGAACAAATTAAAAGTATTGCCTATGTTAGTGAAAAAGCAGAAAAGATTATTCGCGCATTTATGCCTGGCCCTATAACAATCATCTTGAAGAAAAAAGAAGAAGTACCAGATTATGTCAATAGTGGTATGGAGACATTAGCGATTCGTATGGCTACTAGTAATGAAATTAAGAAGATTATAGAACTTGTTGGTTCACCTCTATTTATGACTAGTGCAAATCAATCTGGTGAAAAGACTTGTACAACGTTAGATGAGATAGAAGTAGCTTGTCCTTTAATATCAGGAATGTTAATAGGGGATACTGAGTTTTCTAGAGCCAGTACTATTGTAGATATTACAAAGAATGATGCTATAATATTACGCGATGGCCCTATTACATTAGAAGAAATTAATAAGGTGCTAGATTAATTCGTGGGAGAAATTTACATGGAAGAAAAAAAGAAGAAGAGAAAGTTATCTACAACTGGTAAAGTAATCGTTGGTGTATTTTGTGCATTACTTGTATTACTAGTTGGAATAGGCGTTCATAGTCTTGTTGGAAATAAAAAGAGTGATCAGTCTGAAGCTACAGTAACAGCTTCTGCTAACACAAGTGAATCAAGTGATTCAACATTAAGTGAAAAATATGATGCACTATATGATGAATATTATGCATTAAATAGTGATTATGTAGGAAAGCTAGAATTTAAGAATAACTTACTATATAACTATCCTGAAGATTGTGAAGACCAATATGGTGGTTTAATTGTTAAGTCACATATTATTGAAGATGGACAAGGGGATGTCAATGCGGCTAATGCAGAATATCTAAGAACAGATATTACAAAAACAAGCATGGACTTTGGTCAAGAATTCATGGATGGTAGTAATGTATTAGATGAAAATAACTTACCTACAGACCAAAACATTATTATTTATGGGCACTTTGTATATCGTGATCATAATTTAAAGTTTGGTCCTCTGCATGAATTTGAAGATGCTAGTAACTATGATACATATGATACATTTACATTAACATTCAATCATGAACAAAGAACATATGTTGTAACAGATGCGTTCTTCTATGAAAAAGATTCCTTTACAGGAACTCGTGAAGAATCACCATTTGCCCCTAATTATTCAAGTGAACAATTAACAGCATATATGAATAAAGTAAAAAACGAATATGATAATTCGTTAGATACAGGTATAACAATTACAGATCAAGATAACTTCGTTACATTACAAACATGTGTAGAAAATAGAGAAGACTTGTTATATATCGTATTAGGAAAAGAAATTAAAAGAGAAACATTTGACTAATCAAATAAATCTAAAGGGCTTAACTTGTTAGCGTTAATCTTAGCAAGTTCAGCTCTTTCTTTATATCCAATTCCTGCATAAACTCGTCTATATGCTTCATATATTGTAGCAACATTTAATTCATATTGATTGATTGTTGTGCCAAAACCACATCTTTTGGTAACAGCAGATTCATAGACTTGTTCAGGCTCACCAGTATTGATAATCACTTGTGGTATACCTAGTGAGATACATGCATGGTATAAGTAAGCATTACCATCATGAATGACTACATCCGTTCTAGCAAGTGTTCCTAGTTCTGCTCTAGACATGAAGTTAATGTTTCCTATTTGCTCGGTAGTGATATTAGAAATATATGCGTTTACCGCAAAAGGTGCATTCATAAAAGCATCCTTAACAAGCTTTGTTAATTTCTTTGAAGAAATATCAATACTTGTAAAGAATATAGAAACATTAGGCGCAGTCAAAGCAACTTCTTCTGGTAGTGGAACTACATATCGGTCTACTTGAATATGATCAGGAAATGATTCGACAATATGATGTGAGAAAGCAATTCTTTTTGTGGCATATTGATATAAATCATATACATGTAAAATTTGTTCTAGTTGATTTTCTCTTAATACAGTATTTAATGGTGCCAAGATTTCTTTTGAGAACTCTTTTTCACGATAATAAGAACTTTGTACAAAAGAATAAAAAGGAATATGGTGCATTCTTGCGACAATAGAAGCAGATATTCTACCTAAATCTAAAATATAATCAGGTCGTTCACTACTAATCCATGATGAAAGTAGGGCAATATCTTTGTGTAGATATTTTAAACTAATCCGTCCTGTATTATATAACCATTCTTCATAACATTTTCCTGTATCAGCTAAAAAACGATTCTTTGGTTTAGGTGCATTTATCGATGCACACATAAAACGATATTCTTTTGGTGCAGAAACAATACATTCATGATTACTTAGCGTAAGTAAACGTACAATTTCCTTAGTCAAAAGAAAACTATTTTGTTTTGGAGAAATGTCAGGAAGAATTAATATTTTCATGAAATAAGTATAACATGTAAAAAGACTTAGTAACTTTTGAGGTTACTAAGTCTTTAAGGGGATATAAGGCTAATTGCTTGCGTATCCTAAGCAAATAGCGACAGCGTCCATAATTCTATTAGAAGTAAGTGTTGCTCCACTGACTGTATCAACATCAGGACTGTTATTTTCAACAATTCTTTCTGGTACTTTTTCTTGAGCTTCACTAGTGAAACTAGATTCGTGAGCTTCAAGAACTTCTACTTTACTGATCTTACCATCTGTGATTGTTACACCAACAGTTAATTCACCTTCTTGACCATCAACTGTTGCTTGATATTCGCCATCTGTTAGAGGAGTACTCATATCAAAGCGAGAAGTAGTAGCTGTTTTAGATTCAAACATATCACTTGTGATGACTGTTTGAGGAGTCTTTAATGTATAACCTGTAGCTAAATCTTCACTCATTAAGTTTCTTGCGGCAATTCTACCAAATACGATTGGTCCCATGATACCTGTACCACCAGATACGAATTTACCCCAGATACCACCAACACATTCTCCAGCTGCGTATAAGCCAGGAATAGCATTTCCTTCTGTATCTAATACTTGACCTTTAGTATTGATTTCTACACCACCGAGTGTCATAACACATAATGCTTTAAGTGCTACAGCATAATATTTATCGCCTTCAACTTTGTTAATCGCAACGTTATATGTATTTAAGCTATCTTCTGTATATTCTCTACCAAATTCATCAGTAGTTTGTGTTTCTACACATTCGTTGTATTTTTCGATTGTTGCCTTTAAGTTATCAGCAGGAACACCAATCTTTTCAGCAAGTTCTTCAATAGAATCAGCAGATACTACATATTGGTTATATGGTTTTTCTGGAGCGTAGTAGTATGACCAGAATACTGAAGCGTTTAATTCTTCCGCATCAGCGATAATCTTATCTGTAAAAATATCATATTGGATTGCGTTTGTTTGTTCTTCTAGAGCTGTTTCACGTACTTCTACAGCAGATTCTGTTTCATTAACGAAACGGTTACCTTCTTGGTTTACGCAAATACCACCAGTTTTCCATAAATATGTAGGAGCGATTTTTCCTGGGCCATTACCTGTATCTAGTCCCATTGGGAATGTAGGAATATAGCTCATCCATTCTTCATTGATGTTAGCACCAACTTCTTGCATCATATAAATGCCATAACCATCAGCTGTGCTAGCTCCACCAGGTAAGTATTCACCACCATAAGTAGTAAATGTTCCCATCATTTTTTGGTTACCACTGTAGCCGCCAGTTGCCATGATGATACCTTTATTTGCGGTATAAGATATTGTCTTACCATCACCATCTTTTGCTAGAACTGTTAATACTTGACCATCACTATTCGCTACTAATGTTTCTGCAGTAGTTTGGAAATCAATTGTGACATTGTCTAGTTTAGCTAGTTCTGCATCTAAGATTTCATGCGCTGCACATTTGTAGTTTTCACTATCATCTGGACTAGCTTTATATGTTCTTTTTACAGAATATAGAGCATGTTCTGGAGCGAATACACTGATTGTTCCAGTTGTTTTATCTGTTGAGAACTTGTTATCACTTAAACCATTTTCCCAAAGCCAATTAATCGCGTCTACGTCTTCATCAACGTATTCACGAATGAGTTCTTCGTTACCAAGGTAGGCACCATTCTTTAAGATATCTTGTACATAAGATTCTTTTGTGTCTTCTACACCATCGATTTCTTGGATGATTGTTTCGGCACCTGACATAGAGCCACTTGTGTAATTCATTGAACCACCAGTAACACTAGTCTTTTCTAGGATAATGACACTTTCTGCACCATCTTTAACGGCTTCAATTGCGGCACTTAATCCGCCACCACCTGCACCGACAATGATTACGTCGGCATTTTTTTCTTCATCAACAGCTACCGAAGTATCTGGTGTTGAAGTTGTTTTAGCTTCTTCACTTGAGCTAGTAGAACAACCTACTAAAGTGCTCATTAAAGTGAGAGCTAAAATACTACTTAATAATTTTTTCATATGTTTTCCCTCTCTGTGAATTTATTATCAAATAATGCTAAAGAATTCACAATGTACGCTTCATGACAAAAATTTATATCAATCGATACAAATGTGTTATTATGTGGGCATGGATAACCCACCAATTTATGCAAATTTGTTAAATGAAGATGAAGTATCACGAGTGATTAGTGACCTTCATATTAAGCCATACTTGTTTTCTTTGAAGAAAGCAATTAATCATTTTAAGGCTGGTCCTTTATCATTAGTATCGAATCGTATTGTAATAGGGCTAACAGGATCTTTTGATATTCATTATTTAAATATTGTCTTTCATTTAGAAAAGGGTGACTATTTATATTTACCTGAAGCATCCCTAATCTATTTTGAAAGTTGTGAAGAAAATAGTTCTATTGTAAGTATTGACTATGAATCAGAAAAACTAGATTTAACACATGAACTTGATCAAGTTATTGAACAAGATGTCATCTTTATTAAAAATATGTTACATGATGCATATTACATTGATCAATTTTATGCGATTGATAAAGCGATTAAAGGTAAAGTGACAGGAAGTTATATCTTAGCTCGAACTGCTGTAGAAAAAGTAAAAATGATGGAATTAGATTATCGTCTTCACCATCGTGATAATCGTTTGTCTTATAAAGGAAAGATGACGCAAAAAGAAAATGTATGTCGTATATGTATGCAATATATTGATGATCATATTTCTTCACCAATTTCAATAGATGAATTGTCGCAATATTCTAACTACACACCAAACTATATCTATAAAGCGTTTAGAGAATGTTTATCTACAAATACACAACACTATATTATGATTCGACGCCTGTATAAATCTGTACGAGAATTAAGATTAACAAATGATTCTATAGAATCTATTGCAAGTAGATTTGGGTTTAGTAGTGTATATCACTTCTCTAATGCATTCAAAAAAGAATTTGGTATTTCACCAAGTTATTATCGTAAGAAACAACAAAATCAATGATTTGTAGCATATAATAAAACTATGAAAGAAAAGTATATAAAGTTATTATCAGAAATATTATTAGCGATATCGGTAGGTATACTCTTATCTATCTTTATTTTGATATTGTATCGTACAATTCATTTTACGATTTATTCTATTTCATTTTTCCTATCATTAGTAATTATTGCAAGTGGCGTTTATTGCTTAAAGTTTTTAAAAAAATATCATTTATCATTAGAAATTGTAGAACTTGTTGGGGTAGTAATCTCATTTTTAATTACTGCACTATACGCACATACAATTAGTTTATCGATTGAAACAGAAAAAGAATTATTTAAAATGATGTTTAGCTTTCACACGTTCTTATTGTTTGTTACGGTCATTTGTTTATATTTCTTTAGGAAAAAAGAAAAATGAAAACATTAATGAGCCCATGGGGAGAAAACATCAATATTAAAAGACCATTACCAGAATATCCTCGTATGTATTTACAAAGGGATAGTTATTATTCTTTAAATGGGGAGTGGGAATATCAAATTGTAAAAGATGGTACAGAAATCAGTAATGAAAATTGGAAACGTATCATTGTGCCTTTTGCGATTGGTTCTAAATTATCATTAGCAGAGGATAAAGAATTAGGGTTAGATGAATCACTTGTTTATCGTAAAAAGTTTAGAAATACGCTTACAGATAATCGTGTTATTTTAAATTTTGAAGCAGTTGATCAAGAAGCGAGTGTATATCTAAATGGTATTTTAGTTGGGAAACATGGTGGAGGATATGCACCATTTTCATTAGATGTAACAAGTTGTATAAAAGTAGATAATGAATTAATTGTTGTCGTAAAAGATTACTCTGATGCAGGAATATATGCATATGGTAAACAAAAAAGAGAACATGGTGGAATGTGGTATACACCAAGCTACGGTATATGGCAAAGTGTATGGCTAGAGGAAGTTCCTCAAGCAGGAATTGATGATATTAAAATTACAGTAGATTATGATCATCAATCTGTTTATCTTAGTATGACAGGAGACTTTGACCAAGCAGTGATTACTGTGTTTGAAGATAAGAAGCTAGTTCATCGTGGTATTACAAGTGAAAAAAATTATATGTTTACTCTTGATGAGATGCATCCATGGTCATTAGATGATCCATTTCTATATAGTTTTTATGTCGCAACAGGGGATGAAACCATTAAAAGCTATTTTGGAATGCGTAAGTTTTCTAAAGGAAAAGATTCAAGAGGAATCGAACGCTTTTTCTTAAATGATGAACCAATATTTTTAAGTGGCCTATTAGATCAAGGCTATACGGTTGATGGATTATTAACTTATGCAAGTGAAGAAGCGATACTTTTTGAACTAACAAAAATCAAAGAGATGGGCTTTAATATGCTTAGAATACATGCAAAGGTAGAAAGCAGAAGATTTTACTATCTTTGCGATAAACTTGGTTTACTCATTATGCAAGACATGCCTAATGGTGGAGGACGATATGATTTTAAGTTTGTTGGTATCAAACCAAATTTAGGATTAAAGAGAGCAAATGACCATCAATATCAATTGTTTGCTAGAAACTCAAAAGAAAGTAGAGATATGTATTATGTAGAACTAGGCGCAATGCTAGATAATCTATATAACTTTACTTGTATATTTGCGTGGGTTCCTTTTAATGAAGGATGGGGACAATTTGATAGTAAAGAAGTGACAGATTATATCAAAGAATATGATTCAACTAGATTAGTTGATAGTGCTAGTGGTTGGTATGATCAAGGAGCTGGAGACTTTAATAGTATTCATAACTATTTCTTTCCTTTTAGAGTACCTAAAAAAGATGGAAGAATTATTCTCTTAAGTGAGTTTGGAGGATATTCGCATCTAGAAAAAGAACATAGTGAAGCAGAAAAAGTATATGGCTATCGTAAATATAAAGATCGTTTAGCACTAAATGAAGCAATTCAAAAATTGTATAAAAAGACGATTATTCCGAGTATTCCTAAAGGATTATCTGGATGTATCTATACACAAGTGGCTGATGTACAAGATGAATGTAATGGAATATTTACTGAAGATAGAAAAATGATCAAAATTGATGCGAGGAAGATGAAGAAAATCAATGAACTTTGTAGTCGCATGATGAAATAAGAAAAATGGCTGTTTTGAATTAAATTATTTTCATAACAGCCTTTTTAATTTGATTATTTGCCTTTGTTTGAGATTATTTCTTTTACTTTGTCTATCGAGATATTTGCAATTGTAGAAATTTGGTCGATAGAAATTCCGTTGTTATACATGCTTTGAATGAAATTTTTTTGAGCTTGTTCGAGTCCTTTTTCAACTCCTTCTATTCTACCAATGGAAATACCTTCTTCTTTACCCTCATCATAACCGTCTTGATATTTAGCTTCACCATGTTGTTCTGCACTATATTCTGTTTGTAAAATAG
>CAVCUC010000054.1:0-15398 GCA_963605225.1 bacterium | reverse complement strand
GAAAGGACTTGTATAGGATATTTAGGACAGGTGTATAAACGCATCTGTCTTTTTTGTGTTAGGAAAGGAATGTAGGGATGAAAAAGATTTTAAATGTAGTTTTATGTATGATGATTTTAACTGGTGTGAGTGGATGCACAAAACAAGCTTCTACTACAGAAAGTACAGCAAGTACAGAACCAAGTAGTGCTACTTCTTACAAGTACGAAGAAAGTATCACAAATTATGTTAATGCGATTGATATGGATTATGCATATTCTTTAGCAGAAACATTATCAACAGATACTTCTATGCATGATAATGAGTTAGGTTTTAGAACAAGTGGTTCTGCTGCAGAAAATAAGGCAGCTGAATTTATCGCAAGTGAGATGGAAAAGATAGGATTACAAAATGTAACATTAGATCCTATTACAGTAGATAAGTGGCAATTTAATGGCGCAAAACTAACACTAGATGGTGTAAATCTTGCATTATCACCAGTTTCTTATATGGTTAATGGAACAGATAGTGAAGGAATTACAGCAGAAATCGTAGATTGTGGTACTGGCTTTGCAAGTGACTATGAAGATAAAGACGTTGAAGGTAAGATTGCTTTAGTTGGTGTAGACCAATACAACGAGTCTTGGATTGATGGTTATATGTATGAAGCATATGAACATGGTGCTGTTGCACTAGTAACATATGACTTAGATGGTTATGGTAGATATAGTGATGATAACCACCAAATACAAGATGTATGTGCAGAAGATGTAATGCCTACAGTAATCATTACAATGAATGAATATAAAAAGCTAGCTGCTGAAATTGAAAAAGGCTATAACATTTGTACATTAACTGTAGATAGTGAAATGGCGATTAATGAAGGAACTAGCTATAACGTTGTTGGCTATATTCCTGGTAAAAATCATGATCAACAAATCATTTTTGCTGGACACTATGACATGTACTTCACTGGTTTCCAAGATGATTGTTCTGCTATTGCAACAGCTATGGCTATGGCTAAAGCAATGATTGATAGTGGTTATGAACCAGAAAATGATATTGTCGTTGTTGCACATGGTGCTGAAGAATGGGGCGCTAGTGGAACAGAGTACGATTGGACACGTGGTGCATATGAATGCATTTATAATACACATCCTGATTGGGCTAGTAAGACACTTGCATTATTTAACTTTGAATTAAGCGCATTTGATGATGGTAATGATACTTTTGTTGTAAGTTCAGTTCCAGAATATTCATCATTTGTTAGTAACATGGTTAACGAGGGTATTTTAGATGAAGCTGTAAAAGAATATGGTAATGGCATCGAAGCAGAAACATATGACACAACAACAATGGAAGATGGTGTGACATATCGTGGGGCTGGTGTACCTTATTTCTTAAATACAACAGATACATGTATTGATGCTGGAGATAGTGATACTTACTCTTGGACAGAACTTCACTATCATACAGAAAGTGATGATACTTCAACATATGACGAAAAAACAATGAAGGGTAATATTGGTGTATATGGTTCTCTAGCAATTATGTTAGATACTTTACCTGCTTTACCTTTAGATTTCACAAGAACAAGTAGTGATTTAGGTACTACATTTAATGAAGAGTATGCTACAGAAGCTGGACTTGATTTAGACGCATGGAATACAGCATTAGATAACTTTACAAAATATGCTGAAGAGTTAAAAGCAGAAGGTGAAGATATCAATGCTCGTTACTTAAACGCAACGGATGAAGAAAAAGAAGCAATCCGCAAGGAGGGTATTAGCTATAACCAAAAAGTTTTAGGTGTATTTAAAGCAGTACAAGATAACTTTGTTGGTATTGAATTCTCAAGCAATATCGTGATGAAACATGAAGGATATCTCAATAACTTATATATCTTAGATGAAGTGATTGAAGCATTAAATAAAGGTGAATTAACAAATGATACAGAAACAGGTGCATTAGATGTTGCATATGGATTAAATGCATTAACAGAATACAATTACTACTTATTCTCTTATAATGCTGTACAAAAGATTGAAGCTCACGTTGACGCATCTAACGATAACAATAAATGGTGGGGTAATAACAAAGCGTTTGTTTTAGCTCATACAGGTAGTGCTACAGAGTCTTTATTAAATAAAGAAAATGGTGATGATTTTAGTGAAGAACTAGCAATCTATGAAGCAGAAAGAAACAAGCAATTAGAACTATTCGCAAGTACTGTAAAAGAAGAAATTGAAGGAATGACAGAAATCGTATCTGAGTAATCTCTTAGCTTGTATTGATGTTTTATGTAGCTCCATTTAAAATATAACCATAAATTAAGAGGTGAAAAAATGAGTTTTCCAAAAGAATTTTTATGGGGTGGAGCGACAGCTGCAAACCAATGTGAAGGTGCTTACCAAGAAGATGGTAGAGGTTTAGCAAATGTAGATACGATTCCTTATGGTGAAGATCGTAGAGCCGTAGCTAGTGGACAAATGAAGATGTTAGAATGTGATGCAAATCACTTCTATCCTGCTCATGAAGCAATTGATTTTTATCATCATTATAAAGAAGATATCGCTTTATTTGCTGAGATGGGTATGAAATGTTACCGCTTCTCTATTGCTTGGACAAGAATTCTACCTAATGGTGATGACGAAGTAGTTAATGAAAAAGGTTTAGACTTCTATGAAAATGTAGTTGATGAATGCTTGAAATATGGCATTGAACCATTAATTACAATCTGTCACTTTGATGCTCCTATTGCTTTAATTAACAAGTATGGTGGATGGAAAGACAGAAGAATGATTGATGCTTTCTTAAAGCTATGTAAAGCATTATTTGAAAGACTTGGTGGAAAAGTAAAATATTGGCTAACATTCAATGAAATCAACATGCTATTACATTTACCATATATGGGTGCAGGTATTGTGATTGAAGAAGGTGAAGATAAAAACCAAGTTCTTTATACAGCAGCACACCATGAATTAATTGCTAGTGCTAAAGCAGTAAAGATGGCTCATGAAATGATGCCTAATGCAATGGTTGGTTGTATGTTAGCAGCTGGTAATTTCTATCCATATTCTTGTAACCCAGAAGATGTATACAAAGGAATGGAATGTGACCGTGACAATTATTTCTTTATTGATGTTCAAGCTAGAGGAGAATATCCTGTTTGGGCATTAAAGAGAATGGAAAAAGCAAACGTTCAAGTAAATATTACAGAAGAAGATAAGAAAGTATTAAAAGAAGGTACAGTAGACTTTATTTCTTTCTCTTACTATTCTTCAAGATGTGTTTCTAGTGATCCTGAAATCTGTAAGAATCATGGTAGAGGAAATGCTGTATTTGCTTCAGTAGTTAATCCATACTTAAAGGCTTCTGAATGGGGATGGCAAATTGATCCACTTGGATTAAGAATTACATGTAACACATTATATGATCGTTATCAAAAGCCATTATTCATTGTAGAAAATGGTTTAGGAGCAAACGATACAGTTGAAGCTGATGGTAGTATCCATGATGATTATCGTATTGATTACATGAGAGAACATGTAAAAGCTATGGATGCTGTAATCAATGAAGATGGTTTACCACTATTAGGTTGCACATTCTGGGGTATTATTGACCTAGTTAGTGCTTCTACTGGTGAAATCAAAAAGAGATATGGAACAATCTATGTAAATAAACAAGTAGATGGTTCTGGTGATTTAAGTAGATCTAAGAAAGATTCATTTAACTGGTTTAAACAAGTAGTAGAAAGTAACGGAACTAAATTATAGTAATCAAAGCAGGGGCTAAAATAGTGGCTCCTGTTTTTGTTTGCGATAAAACAGTAAACAACAGTAAAATATATATGAAACAGTAAAAAACAGTAAAAGAGGAATGGACATGAGTGAAAATTCTTATACATTAACGTTTGGTAAAGAACCATCAGAGTATATACCGAGACTTATACAAGAAGAAATTATCATGAATTTCACACAAGAATATTCTAGTGAACAAATCTATATGATTACTGGTGTAAGAGGTTCTGGGAAAACAGTACTAATGACAAGTATTGTGAATAAATTAAAAACAAATAAAGATTGGATTTGTGTAGAACTAAATCCAGAAAGAGATTTGTTAATTAGTTTAGCTAGTAAGCTTGCTAGCAATAATGAATTGGCGCTCATTTTTAAGGATGCAAAAATAAATCTAAGTTTCTTTGGTCTAGGCATAGAATTTAAAAATACTGTTCCAATCACGGACATTGAAACAGCAATTACACAAATGCTAGAGAGTATCAAAAAACGCAACAAAAAAGTATTAATTACAATTGATGAAGTATCGAATACAAAACAAATTAGAGAATTTGCGAGTGCTTTTCAGATATTTATCCGACAAGATTTGCCATTATATTTAATTATGACAGGATTATATGAAAATGTTGAAGAATTGCAAAATGAAAAAACATTAACCTTTTTATACCGTGCCCCTAAAATTAGACTCACTTCTTTAAATATTGGTGCAATAGCGAATAATTATCAACTAAATTTTAAAGTGAATGACGAAACAGCTCTTAAGATGGCTAGATTAACAAAAGGATATTCTTTTGCTTTCCAAGTTCTTGGTTATTTAACATATAAATATGATGGTGATTATACAAAAACAATTCCAGAATATCGTCAATACTTAGAGGAATATGTATATGAAAAAATGTGGTCTGAATTATCAAGAATAGATAAAAAGGTAATGTATGCGATTGCTAGCACAGATTCTACAAATATCATCGATATTCGTAAACAATGTAATATGACAACAAACCAATTTAACCCATATAGAAAAAGATTAATCCAAAAAGGATTAATCGATGGTAGTGAACATGGACAAGTTACGTTTACACTACCTTTATTTAAAGAGTTTGTATTATCTATTTATGAAGAATAATTTAATCACTAGATACTACAGCAGCCTTTTTGCCACAGAAAGCAATTCCAATTTTGATGATTGAATGAACATTCGATTGTTTTAAATGATGATCATATTTCTTTTGGCTAATTTGATTTAAAGCTTTGTTGGCAAGTTTGTTTAAGTCTATAGATTCATCTTTTGTTGATTTAAATTCTAAGATGAATCCTGGTAAATTTTGAGTGAGAGGACATAGTTCAATATCAAAACGTCCTAATCCAGATTCTTTATTTGATTGTATTTTATATCGACTACCTAGAATTGCACATAATCCAAGAATCATGCCATGGTAGAAACTTTCATTTGCTCCATCTAAGTAAGAAATACTATCAATCATAAACTTTTCAATTAATGCTTGTAGCTTATCGAAGTCTTGAGAAAAGATAGCTTGGCTAATCGATATAGCGATATTGTTTTGACTTGTGTGGTTTAGTATTTCTTTTTCATAAACATAAGCAATTTCTTTATTTGGGATAGAGACTTCACACATATAATTCCCGTCATTTTGAGGGTAAATAGAGGATACTTTTAAATATCCAGCAACAAGCAAGAAACTAAATATAGTATAGGAATTATTTTGAACTTCTGGATAAATTACACTTGTATCAATATATGTTGTAACTGGTTCTCCACATAACAGTTTTTGTAAGTCTTCTATAATTTTAGGAGTAGCAGTAGCTAATATTTCGCCAATAATTTCATTATTTCCAGTTGATTCCCAAAATGCTTTAGGGAAACAATCATCAGAAATGTAATTGATGACTGACCAAGGATTAAAGATTTCATTTGATCCAAAACGGTATCCATCATACCACTCACATATTTCTTCAAACTTATCTTCTTTACCGTAATAGCGAAGCATTTCTTGTACTTCGCTTGTTGTAAATCCAAAGTATTCACTATATTTATCATCTAAAATAGAATAAATTTTTAGATTATTCATACCGCTAAAAATACTTTCTTTTGCAACTTTTAATATGCCAGTAAGAAAGCCATAAGCTAAGTGTGAATTGTCTTTTAAACCACTTGAAAAGAAGTTACGCATAAAGTAAATGATTTCATTGTAGAAGTTACAATTATGCCCTTGTTCGATAGGAGTATCATATTCATCAATAATGATGATGCATTCTTTTTGATAATGTTTATGTAGAAGTAATGATAGTAGCTGTAAACCCATTTGCGTATCTACTTCACTAGTAGATCCACTAGCAAAATAACGATATTGTTCTTTTTCATATTCATTTAAATTTGAACTAGTTTCTAATTCGTTATGACGAATAAATTCCAAAGAAATGAGTTTTCGTATTTTATTGAAGGTATCTATCCAAGATAAACATTTAATATCTTTGAATGACAAAAAGATTACAGGATATTTTCCTTGGTATTGTGTATAATGTCTGCCACATTTCCATATTTTTTTATCCTTGAAATAAATCGACGTGTCTTGATCAGTCTTCTCAAAAAAGACACGAAGCATATCCGTGTTTAAAGTCTTTCCAAATCTACGAGGCCGGGTAAATAAAGATACCATCGGTTTTGTATCTAGAAAGTCACGAATGAGCAATGTTTTATCGACATAGTAATAGTTAAAAGTGGCGATTTTATAATCAGATACACCAATAGGTAATGCTAATTTCGTATGAGTACTACATAAAAAGTATTCTTCAGGAATTAACCATTTATGACCACTTTTAATTGCGCCAGAAATATCACCATCTTTACATAGTTGTTGTGCACGGCGACTAGTTATATTTAAGCGTTTAGCAGCTTCGTTACTTGTAATGTATTTTGACATAATTGCTCCTTTCTGTAAGCTCATTATATGTGATAAACGAAATAGCACAATACTATTTCGCTTTAATTTCGTTAAAAGAGAAAATGAAATAAAAAACTGTTATGACTAGTCTCATAACAGTTTTTAAACTACAACTTTATTTCTAATATATTTTCATTTATAGAAATACTTCTTGTTAAATTATGAATGATTTCATTTGAAATTTGATCATCTAAATGTTTTAAGATATCTTGCGTAATTTGATCTGATTCAAAGAGTATTCTTAAATTTTGAAGCTTTTCAGCATAACTTAGAGATACTTTAAATTGAATATTTGGGAAGGATTTGAAAAATAAGTTATAAATAAATTCTTCAATCACTAAGATTGTTTCGTTTCTTTTCTTCAAATCAATTAATTGATCTTTCATGAAAGCATCTGCTTTGCCAAGTAAGTCATAGTAATCAAAGTTATTACTATCAATATCATAATTGAATCTCTTAATTTGATAGATAAATTGTTTTGTCTTAGGTTTAGTTGGATTATGGAATATTTGTTCAGGTGTACCATCTTCATAGATTCCTTTTTCATCCATATAGAACACACGATTAGATACATTCTCAGCAAAGTCCATGACGTGTGTAACAATGAGCATTGTCATACCATCTTCTGCTAATCGCTTCATGACAGCTAATACTTCACTGGCAATACTAGGATCTAAAGCACTAGTTGGTTCATCAAACAAGATAATCTCTGGGTGCATGGCTAGAGTTCTTGCAATAGCAGCTCTTTGTTTTTGACCACCAGATAAAGAATCAGGATAAGATAATGCTTTACTTGCTAAACCAACTTGTTCAAGTAATTTCATTCCTTCTTCATAAGCTTCTTGTTTACTTTTATGTAGTAATTCAACAGGAGCGAGCATCACATTTTCGATGATGGTCATATGATTAAATAAATTGAAGGATTGGAATACCATTCCCATCTTTTGACGTAGCTCTAGTAGTTCTTTTTTATTTGCTGTAGTGATATCTTTGCCATCAATATAAATATGACCACTAGTTGGTGTATTTAGTAGATTTAAGCATCTTAAAAATGTACTTTTTCCACATCCTGATGGTCCAATGATGGAGATGACATCACCTTGATGGATTTCCACATTTACATTTTTTAATATCTCATGGTGGAAAGTCATACATAAATTTTCGACTTTAATCATGGATTTTCACTCCTTTCAAAATTGTTTTACGTAACTTAGGATTGATTTTCTTACGAAGTTGATTCAATAAAATAATAAAGATATTTGTAATAATAAAGTAAATAATCGCAGTCGCAATGAGTGGGAAGAAAGCTTGATAAGTTCTACTTCTTACAATATCAGATACTTTCGTTAAGTCATTAATTGCGATATATCCAACAATAGATGTTGTTTTCACTAATGAAACAAATTCACCTTCATATAATTCAAATATATTTAACGCAGCTTGTGGAAGAATAATCTTCATAAAGATTTGCATATCATCAAAGCCTAAACTTTTTGCGGCTTCTTCTTGTCCTTTATCAATCGAATCAATACCTGTTTTAAATATGCTAGATAAATAAGCTCCAGTTTGTAAGCTAAACGTAATGATAGCGACAATAATACCTGAGATATCAATACTCTTAAATACAATGTAGTAAAGAATCATTAACCAAACTAGTATTGGAATACCTGTAGCTAGCTTTGCATAAGTAGAAGCGATTTTTGCGAGTGTCTTATTTTTAGAAATAAGCATTAAGCATAATAACGCACCAATAATAGTCGCAAAGATAAATGAGAAAATAGCGATGATTACTGTAACACCTATACCATCTAGGAATAATTGCCATCTATTTTCAGTAATAAATGTTCCTGTGAAATTCTTTTTTAAATTATCAAAGAATGAAGTAGTAGCGACATTATCTCTTTTCCTAACAACAACTAAATCTCCATTAAAATATGGATCACTAAAATCTACTTCTTTTTTTCTTTCTTCAGTATCAACTAGTCCTAAGCCAATATCACATTTACCACTAACAATAGAAGGGATAATACTACCAAAGGACATTGATTCGTACTCTATACGCATATTCAGCTTGTAAGCAATATATTCAATCACAGAACAATCAAAACCTACAATTTCACCATGAGAGAGAAAACTATAAGGCTCAGTCGCAATATCTATAGCAACTTTCAATACTGGTGCAGATTCATCTGTTATCTTAGGAATATTATCAGAAGAATAATCTGCGTTATTACACCATTTCTCATTTAAGGCATCAATTGTCCCATCACTTCTTAGCTCAGCGATTGCTACATTGAGTTTAGCGACTAGTTCATCATTTCCTTTAGGTAATGCGATACATACATGATTACTATAAAGTGGTGTATCACAATATTCATATTTATAGTTATTTTCAACAATAGAACGTTGTGCTTGTGCTTCAGCGAGTACACCATAATCTACTTTATTTGCGTCAATAGCAGCTAATATATCTGTGTTAGAAGAATATGCATAAACATCTGCATCGGGATAATCATCACGAACATAGATTTCATCAATTCCACCAGTAATTACACCAACTTTTGATGTCGACAATTCGTTAGCTAATTCTTCTTCTGTTAAATGAAAGGATAAATCTAAATTACTTTGCGTGTTACTTGTACTACTAGAACAACCTGTAATAAATAAAATCAATAAGGATAAAAATGTAATAAATATCTTTTTTTTCATATGAATCACCAAATGTATCTCAATTTTACACTATCTAAATTCATATTCAAAAATTTAATTTATAATCAAAGTGTGGAGGTTCCATAAAATATGAAAAAGATAGGATTAGTATTACTGACAAGTATTCTAGCAATAGGATTATTAGGATGTAAAAGTAATCGTGAGGATAAAGAGATGAGTGAAAGTACACCACAAGTAGAAACAAAAGCAGAAGTTAAAACAGTGAAATTAGATAATGTAGAAATGGATTATGCTGTATTTGGTACAGGTTCTAAGAACTTTGTGATTATACCTGGATTATCCATTCATAGTGTTATGCCACTAGCTGAATCAATTGCTGAGGCATATGCTGCTTTTACGGATGAATATACAGTATATGTATTTGATCGCGCTAAAAATATCAAAGAAGGTTATAGCGTACTTGATGCAGCTAATGATACGGCAAGTGTGATGAAAGAATTAAATATCGAAAATGCAGATATATTTGGGGCATCACAAGGTGGCATGATTGCTCAATATATTGCGATTAATCACCCAGAACTAGTTCATAAATTAGTGCTAGGTTCAACACTTGCTAGAAGTACAAGTGCATTTAATGAAGTGGTAGATGAGTGGATTAACTTAGCTCAAAATAAAGAAGAAGAGAAATTATTAGAAAGCTTTGTAGATTATGTTTATTCAGCTTCTACTTTAGAAGCATATCGTGATGTATTAATTTCATCTAACTTAGGTATTACAGATGAAGAATATGACCGCTTTATCATTTTGGCTACAGCATGTAAGAACTTTGATGACTATGATGAGTTAAATAAAATCACATGCCCAACACTAGTACTTGGTTCTAATGGAGATAAAGTAGTAGGTGTAGAAGGTTCTAAAGAACTTGCTGAAAAAATAGAAAATGCTGAGCTTTATTTATATGAAGATACGTATGGA
This sequence comes from bacterium, assembly GCA_963605225.1. Lineage (GTDB taxonomy): Bacteria > Bacillota_I > Bacilli_A > Erysipelotrichales > Erysipelotrichaceae > Bulleidia. The sequence continues at coordinate 5,014 of CAVCUC010000054.1, read as the reverse complement.
CATGGTGTTTATGATGAAGCGGCTGATTATAAACAGAGATGTTTAGATTTCTTTCATGAAAATTAATGAAAATAACAAGAAAGAATGATGTACAGCTGATAAAATAAAGTAGGGGGAGATAGAATGAAGAAGCAATTAAGTAAAAATAAAGCAACATTATTAGTGTTTCTAACCAATATGCTTTTATTTGTTGTTTTGACCGCACCTTTTAAGATTTGGATTGCCGCATCAGAAATTACGGAAATGCGTCCAGCTGCAGCTTTAACTCCAGTACTTGGTATGATTTTTGGTTGGCCTGCTGCTTTAGGATGTGCTGCAGGAAATATCATTTGTGATTTAGCTGCAGGATATGAATTGAGTTATGCATTAGTGAATAGTTTCCTACAAATTATTTATGCGATGTTTGCATATTATATTTGGAAGAAAATGAATACAGAACGTGATGGCAAAGAATTCCGTCTAGATAGTGTAACGAGAATTTTAAAATTCTGTTTATTATTAATTGGAAATGCAATTTTGACAGTTGCTTTTACAAGTGTATTAAATCATGCATATAGCGTTGCGGAATTTATTTCATTTGATAATTTATTCTTGTTTATTAATAGCTTTGACTCAGGTTTATTGTTTGGAGCACCACTACTAATCTTAGGTCACTTATTACAAATGTATATTGAGAATCTAAGAGAAGGTAAAGATACAAAAATAATTAATTTCACGATGAGTGAAAGAATGATTTTAAATACATTAATCACTGGTTTATGTATTTGTGTATTTGTTGGTATATCGATTTATTTGATGAATCATTACAACTTTACTAATAGTGTTGGTGTAATTGGTAGTGTTTATATCTTTGAAACAATGGCACTAAATGCATATTTTGCTTTATCTATAGGATTTATGAAATTTACGGAACAAAAGATTTCACAACCTATCGAAAAACTAGCAGAAATTGTTGGTAATTACTACTTAGGACATACATCAGAAGATGAACGTAAAAAGATGTTAGAAGATTGTGCAGTATACGCAAAAGATTCTACAGAAGTAGGAAAATTAGCTCGTTCATATATTTCGATGATTGAAGACTTAGAGACATATATTGAGAATCTACAAAGTATTATGTCCGAAAAAGAAAGAATCAACGCTGAGTTACAACTTGCGTCAGATATACAAGCACATATGTTGCCTTGTATTTTCCCACCATTCCCAGAACGTACAGAATTTGATTTATATGCTTTGATGCATCCAGCGAAAGAAGTAGGTGGAGACTTCTATGATTTCTTTATTGTGAATGACGATAAGCTAGCATTTATTGTTGCGGATGTATCAGGTAAGGGTGTACCAGCCGCATTATTCATGGTTATTGCTAAAACATTAATCAAGAATTATACCCAAATGAATATGGATCCTGCTGAAGTATTTACAACAGTCAATCATATTTTATGTGATGGTAATGATGCAGGATTATTTGTTACAGCATGGATGGGTGTATTAGAAATTACTTCTGGCAAATTAACATATGTAAATGCAGGACATAATCCACCATTAATTAAGAGAGCTAATGGAGAATTTGAATATCTTCGTGAAAGAACTGGTTTTGTATTAGCAGGTATGGATGGTATTAAGTATCGTCAAAATAACTTAGAACTTCATCCTGGTGACCGTATATTCTTATATACAGATGGTGTAACAGAATCAACAAATGAACATGAAGAATTATATGGTGAAGAACGATTACAACATTTCTTAAATAACCACGAAACAGGAAATACAGAAGAAGTATTAGATAGTTTAAGAAAAGACTTAAGAGATTTCTCTAATGAAGCACCACAATTTGATGATATAACAATGCTTTTATTAGATTATAAAGGGACAAAAATCATGAAAGAAAAAGTATTTGAAGCAAAAGATGAAAATATGCTAGATATGCTTGGATTTGTGGAACAAGAGTTAGAAAGCTATGGTTGTTCAATGCGTATGCAAACAGCGATTAGTGTAGCTTTAGAAGAAGTATTCATTAATGTTGCACATTATGCTTATCCAGATGGTAATGGAACAGCAAAGGTATCGATTAGTATTGATCCTACAACAGATGAAATGACTTGTATTCTAAGGGATTCAGGTATGGCATTTAATCCATTAACCCAAGAAGAACCTGATATTACATTACCTGTAGAACAAAGAGAAGTTGGTGGCTTAGGAATATTAATTGTAAAGAAAACCATGGACTTTGTTGAATATTCACGAGAAAATGGTGAAAATATATTAACGATGAGAAAGAAACTTGAAAGGAGCTAAAAAACATGGAAATTCAAGTAGAACAAAATAACGAAGTAATGACAATTCATCTTAGTGGAAGATTAGATACATTAACAGCACCTAAATTAGATGTAGAAATTGAAGACTTACCGCAAAATGTAACATCATTAGTATTAGATTTAAAAGATTTAAATTATATCTCTAGTGCAGGACTACGTGTATTACTTACAGCACAAAAGAAAATGAACAAAATTGGTTCAATGAAAGTATTAAACGTATGCCCTGAAGTAATGGAAGTCTTTAAGATGACTGGCTTTGAGGATATTTTGGTGATTGAGTAATGGAATTAGTCAGTCGTGCAATGGAATTTGCGATTGAAGCACATGATGGCATGAGACGTAAGAAACAAGATATTCCTTTTATCTTACATCCTATGGAAGTAGCTTCAATTGTAAGTTCATTAACTACAAACCAAGAAGTAATCGCTGCAGCTGTATTGCATGATGTTGTCGAAGACACACCAACGACAATAGAAGATATTACGCGTATTTTTGGTGAACGAGTAGCGACATTAGTACAAGCAGAAACCGAGAACAAAAGAAGAGATTTACCACCTGAAGCAACTTGGCGTATACGGAAAGAAGAATCTATTGCATATCTAAAAAGCACAAAAGATTTAGAAGCGAAGATGGTTTTCATTGGAGATAAACTAGCAAATATGCGTTCTTTCTATATGCAATGGATGAAAGAAGGAGATGCGATGTGGACAGGATTTCATGAACAAGATCCTAAACAACATGCCTGGTATTATCGTGAAATTGCAGAAAATACACGAGAATTTGAAGATTCTTTAGCGTGGAAAGAATATAATATGCTTGTACATATGTTATTTGAAGAAGGAGAAAAGCTATGACACAAGACATTAGTTATCATACAAATAAAGGTGTTCTCTATATTAATTTAGATGGTCGTGTTGATGCTACTAACGCAAGTTCTGTAGAAGAAAAAATACAAGAAATTCGTAAAGAAAATGCAGGACTACAAACTGTCTTAGATTTAGAAAAGCTTACTTATATTTCTAGTGCTGGTTTAAGAATTCTTCTTCGTTTACGTAAAGATGATACTGAATTAAGCTTGATTAATGTTTCTTCAGAAGTATATGACATCTTAGATATGACAGGTTTTACAGAAATGATTGATGTACAAAAAGCATATCGTCATTTATCTGTAGAAGGTTGCGAAGTCATTGGTAAAGGTGCTAATGGTGCTGTATATCGTTATGATCCTGAAACAATTATTAAAGTATATATGAATAATGATGCTTTACCTGATATTAAACGTGAAAGAGAGCTTGCTCGTAAAGCTTTAGTATTAGGGATTAATACAGCGATTCCATATGATGTTGTTCGTATTGGTGATAAATATGGAACAGTGATGGAGTTATTAGCCGCTACATCTGTTTCTAAGTTAATTAAGAAAGATCCAGAACACTTAGAAGAACCACTTAAATATTTCGTAGACATGCTAAAACAAATTCATGATACAGAAATTAAACCAGGTGAAGTTCCTAATATGAAAGAAACAGCTTTAAAGTGGGCTAAATTTAATATGGATTATTTACCTGGTGATATTGGCAAAAAGTTATATCAACTCGTTGATGCAGTACCTGAACAAAATACATTATTGCATGGTGACTATCATACAAATAATGTCATGGTTAGAGATGGTGAAGCACTATTAATTGATATGGATACTTTATGCATGGGTCATCCTGTGTTTGAACTAGGATCAATGTTTAATGCCTTTGAAGGCTTCTCAGCAATTGATCATGAAGTAGTACATAATTTCTTAGGTTTCCCATATGAAGTATCTGTAGAGTTTTGGCGTAAATCTTTAGCAATGTATTTAGGTACAGAAGATGAAGCAGTTATTGATGATGTAGAAAATAAAGCTAAGATTGTTGGCTATATGAGATTATTACGTCGTGCTATTCGTAGAAGAACTGATGAAAGTGAAGCTCTAATTGAATTCTATACAAAAGAGCTTATTCGTCTAGTTCAAGTCGTAGACCGTTTAACTTTTTAAAGATTAGGACTATAATCGCTTAGAAAGTGAGAGATAAAATATGTCATTTCTTATTGCATTAATTGGTGTGATTTGTTCAAAACTCATTTCAGAAGCAATCATGAAGACAGTTATAGCTGTTTTAAGTTTACTCTGTGATGTATTGTATGTTGTTGGTGCATACAAGGTATTTGAAAAAGCTGGGGAAAAAGGATGGTATGCGATTATACCTATTCTAAATGATTACAAATTGTTTAAGATTAGCTGGAGTAATTCTTCAATGTATTTACCTTATTTGATTTTAAGTGTAATCGTTCAATACAATGAAAATAAAGGAAATTCCGGTATCTTCACACTCATCTTTTCTGTAGCATTAATTATTGTACAAGCTTTGTTTGCGGATCACTTAGCAAAAGCATTTGGAAGAAACAACATATGGTATAAGTTAGGTTTATTCTTCTTCCAACCAATCTTCCTAATGATGCTAGGATTTGGTGATGCTGAATATATTGGGCCACAAAATTAACTTCTAAATTACGTGTATGATTTATGCGTAATTTTTTTGTTCATTCAGTTTGAGTTAGTGTGTAATATATAAACAAGGATGGTACACATATGGAAACATCAATAGTATTTACAGGTGATATCGGTTTTGATCGATACATGGATAAAAAGTGGGAAGATGATACTTTAT
>CAVCUC010000053.1:10159-15752 GCA_963605225.1 bacterium | reverse complement strand
CCAAAAAGTTTAAAAATCTCATAAACACTTATAGTGTCTATGAGATTTAACTTTATTCCGCTTTATTGAAACGATAATCTGGTACTTCTTCTTGTAGTAAATAACGCACAAAATAATCTATCTTCTTACGAATAAAGTAAGGGTTAGCAGGTACATTATGATCTGTTCTAGGTAGAATTAAGAAATCAAAATCTTTATCTTCTAAGATTAATTGATCAATGAGTCTTATACTTTGTGACATTGCCACATTATCATCTACTGCACCATGCACAATAAATAATTTCCCTTTTAGATTCTTTGCTAAAGCAGTATTATCTCCTTTAATATAAATTTCTTTCTTATATGCACCATAATAATGTTCTGTCCAACTTTCGTTATACATTCTTTGATCATGATTTCCCGCAGAAGATACACCAACCTTATATACATCAGGATATTCAAGCATAGCTCTACTTGTTGCACATCCTCCACCAGAATTACCCCACATACCAGCTCTATCTAAATCGATAAATGGATATAACTTTTTAATTTGATCCAAACAATATACGTGATCTTTTAATCCTGCACAACCATGAATATTCTCATAGCTTATTGCATGCATTTCTTTACCACGCATTGGTGTTCCTAAACCATCTAAAATAATTCCAACAAAACCAAGTTGGGCAAACTCTTCTAAACCCCCAAGTACTTCTCTTCCTTCAATACCTGCTTTATAAGCAAATGCTTTAGGCACATTGATACATTGCATACCACCATAAATATAATCAATAAATGGATATGTCTTACTTGCATCAAAATCTCTTGGTTTAACGATTAAGCCATATAATCTTGTCTTATTATCACTAGCAATTACACTAAATCTTTCTGGTATAACATATCCTCTATCTAACAAATCAGATATATCTGCTTGCACGAGTTCTTTTACTTTTTCTCCTTCAACAGTATAAATATTTGTAATAGGAGATTTATCTACTCTAGAGTAAGTATCCACAATATATTTAGAGTTAACACTCGTATGATGTTCTCCATCTTCTTTACATAATACCGTAAATTCACTACCGTCATACTTCACACGACTTGGATAATGATAGTAAGGATCGCTTGTTTCTTTTAGACAATTTGCATAAAAATAAATCCATTCATCATCCCAATATAATAATTGTGAAACAATAATATCTTTTGGTGTAATTGCTTGTATCTCTTTACCTGTTTCTACATCAATTGTATATAGACGTGCATAGTTTTCTTTTTCACTTTGCCATACTAATGTTTTTAAATCACTAGTCACAAAGTTTGAATATGCGTATCCTGGTGCACCATCTAGTTGTCCATATGTTCCTACGTTCAGGAAATCTTCAGCACTTTCTTCATATACTTTTTTGCATGTGCCATCCACATTAGCAATATAGAACGCAGCCGATTTATGTGATCTTCTAACAACAGTTAAGTATAGTGTTTCATCATTTAACCACTTCGCTGAGGCAAAGAAAGGATTCAATAAAGATGAACCTGATACTTGTGGTTCAATATCTAAATATTGAAATACACCAGTTTCTGTATCATATAAACAATAATAGGCTAGAGGTACATCCTTATCTTCAGGGAATGCACATTTATAAGTTTTAAGTCTTGGGCGAATAGAGTCTCTACCTTCTTCATCATAAGATTCAATGATATATAAATCTTTTACTGCCCTTTCATCTAAACGATAAGTTAAAACATATCTAGAATTAGGACTCCATAAAACATCTACTGGCTCTTCTTGATGGCGCATCATTCCAACATAACCACTATATTCAGCAACTTTTGCGTACTCGTTATGTTCTTCACCATCAAATGTAATTCTTGTCTCTAAGTGTGTAGTTGTATCAATTAGATAAAGATCATGTTTCTTACGAATAATAGCTTTGGTTTCATCTGGTGCTAATGCATAAGCACTAGAATATACATATTCTTTTTCTTCTAATTCTTTTGTATCATCATGCCATGCATACTTTCTACCATCATGAGTAAAGGCATAGCTTTGTCCCTCAATTTTAAAAGTGACATTTGGTAAGCATTCCACATCTAATGCTTTTTTTAATGCACGATTATCAAATAGTTCTGTTTCTTTCGTTGTTGCACAATTTACCTTTATATATGAAATATTGAATTTACCATCAATTCTTTCTTCTTTTGCATAATAGAAAGATTCATCATCCAACCAATTTACTTTAGGTTGTCCATTAAGTACTGCTTCTTTTATGTTCCAAGGCAATAATTTTTCTGCTTGTTTATAGCGTTCTAACATCGTCATCGCATTATCCTCTTTTTCTATTTATCCATTCTACCATTTCACTCAAAAAGCGTCTCAAAATCGAAACGCTTAGTTTTTACTTTTTCTCTATTTCTAGTATTGCCCCTTTACTACCTGAAGATACCATAGATGCATATCTTGCAAGATACCCACTCGTTACTTTAGGTGTAGGAGCTTGCCAATTCTTTCTTCTATTTTCTAATTCTTTTTCTGAAACAAGTAACTCTATAGAATAATGAGGAATATCAATCTTAATCATGTCCCCTTCTTCAACTAAGGCAATCGTTCCACCAACTGCTGCCTCTGGAGAAATATGACCAATTGAAGCTCCTCGAGATGCTCCACTAAAACGACCATCTGTAATTAATGCTACACTCTTATCTAATCCCATACCAGCAATAGCGGATGTAGGGTTGAGCATTTCTCTCATACCCGGTCCACCTTTTGGCCCTTCATAGCGAATTACCACAACATCGTTCTCTTTAATCTTTCCACCTTTTATCGCAACAATCGCATCTTCTTCTGAATCAAATACTCTTGCTGGTCCTGTATGAACTAACATCGTTTCATCTACTGCAGAACGTTTTACGACACTACCATCCGTTGCTAAGTTCCCTTTTAGAATTGCTAGTCCACCTGTTGTAGAGTATGGATGATCAATAGAACGAATGACATCAGTATTTGTATTTTCTACACCAGATATATTTTCACCCACTGTTTTAGTCGTAACCGTCAAACAATCTGTATGAAGTAAATTCTTTTTATTTAATTCACTCATTACAGCATATACCCCACCAGCCTCATTTAAATCTTCTATATAAGTAGGACCAGCTGGTGCTAAGTGACAAAGATTTGGTGTATTTTCACTAATCTTATTTGCTAGTTCTATATCAAAATCTAGTCCTAATTCATGTGCGATTGCCGGTAAATGCAACATCGTATTGGTTGAGCAACCAAGTGCCATATCTACTGTTAATGCATTATGAATTGCGTTACGCGTCATGATATCCCTTGGACAAATATTATTTTCTACTAGTTTCATTATTTGCATACCAGTATGTTTAGCAAGCTGTATTCTTTCAGAATATACTGCAGGAATTGTTCCATTTCCTCTTAAACTCATGCCTAATACTTCTGTTAAACAATTCATACTATTTGCTGTATACATTCCAGAACAAGAGCCACATGTTGGACATACCTTGTTTTCAAATTCTTTTAATTCTTCATCTGACATTTTCCCAGCAGCGTTAGCTCCAACTGCTTCAAACATACTCGATAAACTTCTTTTTTGACCTTGGATGTGACCCGCAAGCATAGGTCCACCACTAACAAAAATGGTAGGAATATTTAATCTAGCGGCAGCCATCAATAAACCAGGAACATTCTTATCACAATTTGGTATCATAACTAATCCATCAAATTGATGTGCCATAACCATCGCTTCTGTAGAATCAGCAATTAAATCTCTTGTGACTAAAGAATACTTCATCCCAATGTGTCCCATGGCAATACCATCACATACAGCAATTGCAGGGAATACTACTGGCGTACCTCCAGCCATCGCTACACCTTGCTTTACCGCTTCAGTAATTTTATCTAGATTCATATGACCAGGAACAATTTCATTATAGGAAGAAACAATACCAATTAATGGTCTCTCTAATTCTTCATCTGTAAAACCCAAAGCTCTAAATAAAGAACGATGTGGTGCTTGTTGCTTACCTTTTTTGACTGTATCACTTCTCATGATGCGTACCTCCTAATTTCCTTTAAATGACTTACCAAACGCAATCTTGCTTGATACAAAACTACCAACTAAAAATACACCTGAAATCACTAATGCAATAATTGTTGTCTGTAATGTTCCTATTTGTGTTGGTAAAAGAATAAATAAGTTTAACATTGCAAAATACACAACACTTACTATGGAATAAGAAATAGAATAGCTCGCTAATGCTGGAGTTTCTAAATCAGGATCGCATATTCTTAATAGAAGAACCCCTGTAATAAATACACCTGTAGCCATACCAAGAGTACCTATCATCTGTTCAAACCAATATCCTTTTAATAGCTTCTTGCACAAAACAAGTAATGTTAGTGTTGTAACAATATACCCTAATACACTCATTACAATAATCGGAATTAAATATGTCATTACTGCTTTTAATGGAAGACTAGCAATAGCCGCAATTACCGCAAATTCAGTTAACGAACCAGTAATATGCCCTTTTATCTTTGAGTCTATTAAATAATCTACTTTTAACTTGCATATTATCCACCAAATAATAGCCATTACAATCATTCCATATGCCCATACAGATATACCAGAAAGAATTGGCACATTATATGTTTTAAATACTTTTAATAAAAGATAAGATAATCCACAACCTAGAAAGATAATCGCTGCGTGGAACCCAAGTACATCAATTGAAGAAGACATGGTCGTTTCTTTACCAGCAGATAATTGTTTTGTAGGATTCTTCTCATATCCTATTTGAAACGATTTAGGAATATCAGCAGGCTTAGATAATAAAGAGGTATGCCCTGATCTAGCCGCCCAATTTATTAGTAGTATTCCAATGATAATTCCTCCAACTAGTCCTAATGTCGCTGTAGTTATCGCAACGCCTTGACTTGTTTGCCAATATGATAAATTCATTTCCGATAGCATGTTTCCTAATGTTCCTGCTGTACCATGTCCTCCAACAAAACCAATAGCTAGTTCTATACCAAATACATCATATAAATCATATTGATTATGAAACAAAACATTTGTACCAAACCCAACCGCAAATTGTAGCATCGATACTGTTAACCCAATAAAAGCTAATGGCATAACATTCTTCAAAACATCCCTCTGTCCTTCAAATTTAGATTTATCTAGTTTTAATCCAAGTGGTGTAGCCGTAACAACTGGAACAATTAGTATTCCAGGAATAATCGCATAGTAATCAAACCAACTAGATGGTGTAGGTAAAACATTTAGCACCTGTGGTCCAAGAATTAAAAGTAATGTTCCTCCTAGAACAGAAGCAGGTATAAATGTTTTTTGAAACACTTTTACTTTAGCTCGTAGTACAAACCCAATGATTAAAAATAATCCTAGTAAACTTAAACTTTTGAGTAAATCTGTTAGTAAAGTAGATGTCATATTCTTATCCTCTTACTTATGACTATTTTATATTACAAACATGATTTCATATAGAATTTTCTCTTTTTCTTCAAAAAAGTCGGTCGCTGATTTTGAAGATTGGAAACACGCAGAATATCCTTTATTTATGCGGTATTTTGAATATT
>CAVCUC010000053.1:0-10103 GCA_963605225.1 bacterium | reverse complement strand
ACACCAAAAAGTCGGTCGCTGAATTCCTAAAAATTTGCAAAATTCAAATTTCGCTTATTTACGCAAAAAATCGAGCATCTCACAAAAATCAGCGACCGACTTTTTCATCCAAAATCATTGATTTTTAACAATTTTCGTATGATAATGTGTTCAACAACCGCATAAATACTGTTGTTGCACCTTACCTATAAGGAATTGATACCAGCATAGTCGTCAATTTTTCTTTCAAAGATTGCCCATTGGTTGCACCTTACCTATAAGGAATTGATACCATCATATTCGATGAAACTGATTTCTTTATAATTGTATGTTGCACCTTACCTATAAGGAATTGATACCACTCTGACGCAAGGTCAGGTTGGAATACCTTGATAACGTTGCACTTTACCTATAAGGATTTATTAGTAGCTTCCATTAAGGAAGTTTTTTATTTTGTCCATGCAAACGACATAAGTACTAACAGACAATATAAAAAGGTCCAAAAACTTTTTTAATCGATCAGTTTTTGGACCACCTATTACAATTATTATTTTTGTTTATATCTCAAATTACCATTTTGTAGCAATTCCAGTTTACCGGCATACATATCCTCAATTACTTGTTCACAAGGTATTTTAATCATTTGCATTTGTCTAGATGCATTATAAACTTTGAAAGTTGTTTGTTTATGTTTATGGCATTCATCAAGATATGTCTGAATATATGGTTCTGCATCTTTTCGATGAAGAATTCCTTCTACATCTAATCTCATAAATGCAGATAGTATACTAATGCATCGAACTCCACCAAGGCTAACAATTCCACTTCTTGCATTTTTATCGTCTGAGCAAAACACATAAACTTGTTCACCAAATTTTATTTTTAGCATTTGAAGTAGGACATAGCTTTTTAGTTCTCCTAGATTCTTCCCTTCTCCAATTTCTTTGCAATCAGCCCCAAGTTCTTGAAGAAATACTTCCTTTGAGATTGATTGATAATCTAACACTTGTAAATGTTTGAAGTTTTCTTCAAAATAGCCTTTTTTATATGCTTCGCAACCATTTCTAAGCATATATACATACATTGCTTTAGCAGAACTAGAATAAATAGAATGTAATTCGTTTAGAATCTGTTCATCTGAAATACATCGAATTATTCCATCTAAAATTTTAGTTTCTAACCATTCAGGTGAATTATCATGATTATGTCTTTTTAGTTCTTTTCTTATCTGCTCATGGCAGAAAAAACAATACCCTTTCATTTCCATTACACGGTCAATCATTTTATTCTGATTATCTTTTCGAATTAAATGTGTTTTAGAAATGAAATCAGTATCTAGAAGAGCATATTTTTCTTTTTCCATATGCACATCCTAATTATCTTTATAAAAGTTCTTCATGATTTTCTCAATGTGCTGCTTATCCGATTTCTCGCGGCTATCAGTAAGAAGTTCATTTTCACGATTAAACTCCATATCATCAAGTAAACTTCCAAAATAAACAAGTTCTCTACTATTTTGTTGCCATCCAAGTGCTTTCCCAGTAAGTTTAATTCGGTTAAATACAAATGCCGTGTCTACTGTAAGTAATTCTTTTGCTTTTGAAACTGTAATATTATGATTTTCTACAAGTCGTAATACAACCGCTTTATATGGTAATGCAAATAAATCCATCAATGTTAAAACATCATCAACTGATATTCTTTTACAATCAATACCATAAAGTTTAAGTTGTTCATCTAACATACAATCTGGCATTAATAACAACCCAGCAAACGCATTAGCTTCTAAATCTTCTTGTGACACGTTTAATTCATTTACTGTTTTTGAGTCCAGTAGTGAACCACTCGCTAATGTATTCGTATTAATATCTTCTGCATAACAATGTATATGATATAGCTCATGCGCTACTGCAAAGAATTGCTTACACATGGAAAGATCAGAATTTACACACAGAAAAAGAATTCCTTTTTTTACAAATGTAAATGCCCAAAGTTCATTATCTTTAAAAGGATATCTAAGAATTTCTAAATCTAGCTCACGTTTTCTTGCATAATTTGCTACGATTCCAAATATAGAATCACGTATAATCGTATTTCCACAATAGTTTGCCGCAAAGGATTTAGCTTGGGAATCTATTTTTTCAAATTGTTTAGGTTGTTTGCTGAACAAGCTACCTTCAAAAACATCTCCCATTAGTCATCCTCCCATGTGGTCATCATAGCATTCCCATTTTCTCTAACTTTTTTGTGAAATAGAATCATATCAGATAGTTCATCCGCTAGTTGCAAAGCTTGTTTTGCTTCAATTGATTGAACTTTACCCATAAACGCATGAACAACATTAATATCAGAATCTACTGTATCCATTTTAGTTAATTCTTCCATCTTAACATCTAGGTAATCCGCAATAGATTTAAGCTCAACAGCGTTAATCATTCGATTACCATTAAGCATTTTGTTTATCGTTTGTTTGTTTGTCCCAAGTGCTTCTGCTAGATCAGTTTGTTTTTTATTTTGTTTTTTTAGTAATGTAAGAATATTATTTGCTATCACTTCATTCATATCAATCATGCTTATACCTCCTTCATTATTAACAGTTTCTTTTATTCACTTATATTATATATTTCACGATTTTATAGGTAAATATTTCGGTTACTATTTCTTTATTATTTTGAATATAAGTAACTTTTTGGGTTATTATTTACACTTTTTAGTAACAAAATATACGGAATGTTTGCTGTTTCACCATTTACGCATGAAAATATGTTTAACAGTAACATTAATATTGTTAATGTACATTACCTATAATGAATTGATACTACATCCTCTACAATGATGCTGTGCTCAGTACAGCGATGGTTGCGCCTTACCTATAAGGATTTATTAGTAGCTTCCATTAAGGAAGTTTTTTTGTCTAAATGAAAGCGAGTGTTATACAATCTTTTCTATCAATATGTGGAGGTAAGCATGAGTACATTAAAAAAGATTACTAATTTTGTTAGTCGATACATGGCTATTTTGATTATTGTTACTACTTTAATTTCTTTATTCTTTCCTAGTTCTGTAAGTTTTATTAAAACAAGTTATATCAATGTATTACTAGGTATAGTCATGTTTGGTATGGGACTTACAATGAAAGCGAATGATTTTAAAGTCGTCTTTAGTGAACCTAAAAATGTACTTATTGGATGTGTTGCTCAATTTACCATTATGCCTCTATTAGCTTTTGTATTAACAAAAGTATTTCGCCTTAGTGATGAGTTAGCTATTGGTGTTATTCTTGTTGGTACGAGTCCTGGTGGAACAGCATCTAATGTGATGACGTATCTAGCTAAAGGGGATGTACCACTATCTGTATGTATGACATCTGTTTCTACAATACTTGCGCCTATTTTGACACCACTACTTACTAAGTTATATGCAGGTCAAAGTATTGATGTAAATGTTCTAAGTATGTTTATTTCCATCATTAAAGTTGTAATTATCCCTATTCTTTTAGGTTTAATCTTCCACTATTTCTTTAAGAAATTAACAGAACAATTAGTTGAAATACTTCCTCTAATCTCTACTATTGCGATTATGGCTATACTTTCCTCTGTTGTTTCTTCTAATGCAACAAAAATATTAGGTTCTAGTTTTCTCATTATCCTAGTTGTTTTATTACATAATCTATGTGGATATCTATTAGGATATTTTGCTAGTAAAGTATTAAAACTAGATGAAGCTAAATGTAGAGCTATATCTATTGAAGTAGGTATGCAAAACTCTGGTCTAGCAACTTCTCTTGCGACTGTTCATTTTGCACAATACCCTTTAGCCACTTTGCCTGGTGCTATCTTTAGTGTATGGCATAACATTTCAGGGGCTTTATTAGCGAATTATTTTGCAAGAAAATCCAGATAATTTCATTATTCTTTGCATGCATGGATTCTTTTCTCTATAATTATTTCTAATTATTAGGGGGAATTCTATGTCTGAGACAATCACAAAAACATATAGTACCAAAGAATTACTAAGAAGATTTATTCCTTATTTAATGAAGTATAAGAAGCTATTATTTTTAGATTTATTATGTGCTTCTATGACTACACTATGTGACATTGTATTACCACGTATTATGTCTAAGATTACAAATACAGCGATGTATGAACCAATGTCTTTAACTGTAGATTTAGTATCTAAGCTAGCCATCTTATATATCGTTCTTCGATTATTAGACGCTGCAGCTTATTTCTTTATGTGCTCACAAGGTCATATCATGGGTGTTTATATCGAAACAGATATGCGTAGTGATGCTTTTGATCAATTAGAAAAACTATCTGATTCGTATTATGCAAATACAAAAATAGGACAAGTTATGGGTAGAATTACATCTGATTTATTTGATGTAACTGAGTTTGCTCACCATTGTCCCGAAGAATTCTTCATTGCTGCGATAAAGATTGTTGTTTCATTCATTATCTTATGTAGTGCTTCAATTCCTTTAACGATTCTTATCTTTGCTTGTGTTCCATTTATGATATGGGGATCCATTAAGTTAAATCATCGTTTCCGTGCTGCTACTAAGGAACAACGTGTCCAAATTGGTGAATTAAATGCTCAAGTAGAAGATTCCTTACTAGGTGAAAAGATTGTTAAGGCATTTACTGCAGAAGAAACAGAACTAAAGAAATTCGCTGATGGTAATGTTAAGTTAAAATCCATCAAAAAGAAGCGTTACTATGCTATGGCTAACCTAAATATGTGTATTCGTTTATTTGATGGTTTAATGTATAGCATAACGATTATTGCGGGCGGTTTATTCCTTGTTTATGGAAAGATTAGTGCTGGAGATTTAGTCATGTATATGCTCTATGTATCTACTCTAATCGCTACAATTCGTAGACTAGTAGAATTTGCCGAACAATTTTCTCAAGGTATTACAGGTATCGAAAGATTCTTTGAAATTATGGATACACCTATTGATATAAAAGATGCGGATGACGCTACAGAATTAAAAGTAGATGGTGGAGAAATCGTTTTTGACCATGTTACTTTTGAATATCCTTCTGTTGAAAAAAATGTATTACATGATTTATGCTTAACCATTCATCCTGGTGAAAACTTAGCACTTGTTGGTGAAAGTGGTGGCGGTAAAACAACTATCGCTTCTTTGATTCCTCGTTTTTATGATGTTACTAGTGGTGCAATTAAAATTGATCATCAAGATGTAAAGAGTGTTACTTTAAAAAGCTTAAGAAGTGCTATAGGTATTGTGCAACAAGATGTTTATTTGTTCTCAGGCACTGTAGCTGAAAATATCGAATATGGTAAACCAGGCGCAACTAGAGAAGAAATTATACAAGCCGCAAAACTAGCTGGTGCTGATGAATTTATTCGAGAATTAAGTGATGGTTATGACTCCTATGTTGGCGAACGAGGCGTAAAACTATCCGGTGGTCAAAAACAAAGAATATCGATTGCTAGAGTATTCTTAAAGAACCCTCCTATCTTATTACTAGATGAAGCTACATCTGCATTAGATAATGAAAGTGAAATCTTAATTGAAAGAAGCTTAGAAAAACTATCTGTAGGTAGAACAACACTTACAATCGCCCATCGATTAACAACGATTAAAAATGCTGATAGAATTATTGTATTAGGTAAAAACGGTATCGTTGAACAAGGTAATCATGAAGAACTATTAAATAACAAGAATGTTTACTATAGATTATGGAATGGTATACCTGCTAACGAAGAAGCGTGAGGGAATATATGAAACAACCAATTATTATTGATACAGATCCTGGTGTAGATGATTTCTTTTGTCTTAGTATTGGACTAGCTTATAGTGATCAATTTAATTTACTAGGAATTACAACAATGGGTGGAAATAACTATACCGAAGTCACTACTCAGAATGCTTTAGACATTGTGCAATTATTTAAGAAAGATACACCTGTTATTTCTGGTAGTACTTCTTATCTAAAAGCACCATTTGCTAAGCCTGAAGCAGCATTTCATGGAGCTAATGGATTAGGTGATATAGAACTACCTCATTCTAAGCAATCACCTTTAGATATATCTGTAGAAGATTTTATCTATAACGCAGCGAAAAAGTATTCTAAAGAATTAATTCTTGTCACTGTTGCCCCACTAACAAATATTGCTAGATGTTTCTTAAAATATCCTGATGTAACAAAGGATATTAAGAAAATGGTCATTATGGGTGGTGCGATAAAAGGTGGAAATATCACTCCTTTCGCTGAAGCAAATATCAATCACGATGCTTACGCTGCAGATATTGTATTTAGAAGTGGTGTACCAATTGAAATGGTTGGTTTAGATGTAACACTTAAATGTCCATTAGAACTTGATGTATTTGATACAATCAGTACGAATCTTAGTCCAGAAATCAAACAAGTCATGCAAGAGTTAATTACATTTAGACATGGTGACCCAATGCATGATGCAATCGCTATTGCAAGTCTAGTAGATGATCAAATGCTTACTTATAAAGATGCTTATGTTACGATAGAAACGAAAGATTCTACTCATATAGGACAAACAATTTGTGACTTTGATTCTAGTCATCCTAATTGTAGAGTTGGAATCAGTCCTAACTTACAACGTTATCACGATGTAATGAAAGGTATGTGTGAAAGAAGCTAAGGAAGGAGTAGCACCATGAAAAAAGATTTTAACTACAGAGTTGGTCAAATACTTGGTATTCTATTTATTATCGCTTTATTTGTTGCAATTCCATTTGTTATCTATTATGGAAGTATCACATTATTAATCATCATTATCTTTGCTATATTTGGACTATTCACGACATTCAACCAAATTACAGGCAGAAATAAAAAGTAAGAAAATTAATGAAGTTTAAAAGGTTGTTTTCATAAACAATCTTTTTTATTATATGGAAAAGAGGTAGAGTCTATGGACAAAAGGCCAAATATTATTCTCATCACAATGGATCAATTAAGATATGACTATATTGGTGCTTATCAGAAGAATAAATTTGTTAAAACACCTAATCTAGATAAACTTGCTGAAGAAGGATGTATATATGAAAATGCATATTCTCCTAATCCAGTTTGTATCCCAGCTAGACACAATATTATTACAGGCTTAACTGCTAAGTATCATGGATTTGATGATAACTATTTTGGAAAAGATGCTAAATCATGTCCATGGTCATTACCAACATTTGCAACATTATTAAGTGACGCGGGATATAGAACTATCGCAATTGGTAAAATACATTTCCAACCCGAAAGAAGATCTACTGGTTTTGACTATTTCTTGAACGCTGATGAAGTAGTATATGATGTAAATGACGATGACTATGCTAGAGAATTATCTGAAAATGGATATGAATATATAGGAAGTTATCATGGTGTTAGAAATGCATTGTATA
The DNA here is from genome assembly GCA_963605225.1 of bacterium. Classification (GTDB taxonomy): domain Bacteria; phylum Bacillota_I; class Bacilli_A; order Erysipelotrichales; family Erysipelotrichaceae; genus Bulleidia. The sequence continues at coordinate 2,722 of CAVCUC010000053.1, read as the reverse complement.
TGCAACCACAAGAATCACTATTACCTAAAGAGTGGCATGGTTCCTATTGGACAAGTAGTAAATGTATAGAATATATTAATCGTTCTAAAAATGAGAATAGACCATTTATGATGTGGTGTGGTTTTAAGGACCCTCATCCACCTTTTGATTTACCTAGTGAATGGTCTCATGTAAATGATGGTAATATTCCTCATCATACTTCTTCTATTACGCCATTATCAAAACTAGCAGAAGAAAATAAATGTATTGCGGATTTACCAAACGAAGAATCTATCAATCGTATGCGTGAACAATATGCAAATGCAATATCATTTGTAGACTATAATATCGGTAGAATCATAGATGCATTAAAAGAAAATCAATTATATGAAAATACAGTTTTATTCATTACTTCAGATCACGGTGAAATGTTAGGTGATTTAGATACTTATCAAAAGTTTTTACCATATGAAGCTTCATGTAGAATTCCTTTTATCGTACATTATCCTAATGTTGTTAAACCAGAACGAAAACAAGAATTTGTAGACTTAAATGATTTGTATCCTACATTTTTAGATTTAGCGAATGCTACATACACTGGCATTTATAAATTACCTGGTGAATCTTTATTTGCTAAAACAAAAGAAAAAGATAGAACCGTTCAATATGTAGAACATCAAAGAAATAATAAACGTTGGTGCATGCTTAGAAACAAAGAATACAAGTATGTTCACTATTATGGTGATAACGATGAACTATATGACATGATTCATGACCCAGAAGAAAAAGTAAATCTTTTATATGAGCATCAAGATGAATACAAAGAAATCGTACAAGAATTAAAAGAGAAGTTAATCGCTTATGAAAAAGAATGGGGATTAGAAGGCTATATCATTAATGATACTTTCAAAGAGTTTCCACCCTATGAAATTAAGCATTATAGAGAAACCTGTTTCCCTTATTTTGCTCATAGAATATCGAATGAAACTGTTATGCCATTAGAACAAGAAATCTTAGAAGCAATTAAAAATGAACCTGTAGTTAAACTATCTAAATTACATATAAAAGAATTATTAATGAATGAAGGTAAAATGACAGAAGAAGCTTGGAATAGATTAGTTGAAGAAGCTAAGAGAATAGATAGATGGTAAAAATTCATATCTATGAAGACTGACTAATTTTTAAAGGAGAAAGAATTTTATGAAAAAATCAAACAAAATTATTGTGGCATTATTAGTCATCGTTGCTATTCTAGTTTTATTGCTATGGGCTTTTAAAATTATTTCTGTAAAATTCGCAACAACTAGTCTAATTTTAGATGGTGCGTGTATTTATGCTTTTCTGACTGTTAATAACTATAAAGATAGTATCTATGGTGGTAAATTTAAAGACCACTTTAAAAATCCTAATGATTAAGATGAACAATAAAAAGCTATTATGTTTGTAGTGGGTAACTTTTCATATCCATTGCAAAGGAAAGGAGAAATGATGGATGTTAAGACAAACGAAATGTATGTGTTGTAAGCATTACAGAGGTTCACAAGGGCATGAAGACCATATACCGAGATGCGATGCATTTCCCGAACCTGTAGAGCGTGAAGAAGATTGGACACTTTTAGCAATACCCGAAAGTATTTTAAATGAAAGGTTCGACCATACAAAACCTTATCCCGGTGACCATGGTATAAGATTTGAACCATGTGATGCTTGGAAGGAATATTATGACAAAGAATGATTATTACGTAATTGTCTATAAAAAATTATCTTACTTGTTTCAAAGACTTAAAAAGGTAAACAAGTAAATATAGATTTATTGAAAAAGGGCAAAACAGACTTAACCGATATACTAGTTGAACTTATTGAAAAATTGGTGAAATAAAGGAACGGTGAAACATGAGCTATAAAGACAAAAGCTATAGTGAATTGACCAAAGAAGAAAAAGAATTAGTCGATAAGAAAGTGAAAATTAGTATGTTATTAGTAAATAGCGGTGATTATTTGGTGTATAGATTCTTTGATGAAGAAAGCGATGAAATGCTTGATTTAAAACTTGATGTTCTTACAAAACTAGCAAACGGGAAGCGAAGTGAAGTAAGTAACGAAGATTATTATAAAATACTTGAATTATACCCGAAAGACGAAAGCATTCTTTGGGATTAATTAAGCACGCTTAATAAATAAGGTCTAATGATAAATAACCCATTTCGTATACGTCTTTCCCTTTAGCTAAACAATCTTTAATAATTTTTATAGCTTCATCCGGATTTCCACAAAGTGGTATCGACGGAAACCCTCCTTCGAATTTTTTGTCATATTCATAAATAAAATTTCCTAATTCTTCACCCCAATATTCAATTAATCTTTCTCTTACTTTTTCATCCGTCATTTTTTCCAACATTTTATTTACCTCTTCAAATTACCACAATTTTCATTAATATTATTCCATCTTATCAAGCAAGACCAAAATCGGATTTTGATCTTGTTTTTTAGCTATTATTTCATGAAATTCTTATTTTGTAATCCATTCTCCTGTTTTCTTAGATCCTGAGCGTTCTAGCAACTTGTACTCTTGTAATTTCAAACATATCTTTTTAACACCTGCAAGACTTAAACCTGTTAACTCTGCAACTTCAGGCAAAGATCTTTTTCCATCTTCTTTTAGAATTTCGTATACCTTTCTCTGATTTTCTGTTAAGTTGTTTTTATTTTTTAACAAATTAACAGATTCTCTCGCAACTACATC
>CAVCUC010000052.1:4978-15789 GCA_963605225.1 bacterium | reverse complement strand
GGGGAGAAAGATGCCAAGAGTAGTAGTAAAAGAAAATGAAAATTTAGATGATGCACTTCGTCGTTTCAAACGTCAGGTTTCTCGTAATGGAACCCTTGCTGAAGCTCGTAAAAGAGAGTATTATGTAAAACCAGGTGTTAAGCGTAAACTTAAGAGTGAAGCTGCACGTAAAGCAAGAAAACGTGGTAAATAATGCTATTTAAGAAGTTCTTATCGAACTTCTTTTTTTTTTATTCTTCAGACAATTTGTGATAAAGATTATGGATTTCATTTGCGGTTGCTAATTCACTAGAAAAAGCACTAGCACTACCTGAGGCGATACTATACTTAAATGCTTCTTCATAAGAATGATTATTTAGTAAACCATATAGAAAACCTGCAATCATTGAATCTCCTGCTCCAACAGTATTGATAGCTTTACCATTAGGGGCAGAGCATTGATGTATCTTATGATTAGCATCGATTAATATCGCACCATCTTTTCCTAATGAAACAAGAACGTTTTGTGCACCGAATTCTTGTAGCTTTCTAGCATAATAGATTACATCATCTTGAGTGTTAATATTTGTATTAAAGAATTCTTCTAATTCAATATGATTTGGTTTAATCAAAAAAGGTTCATGTTCTAAAGTATTACGTAATAAATCTTTTGTCGCATCTACTACAATCTTTATATTTTTCTCTTTTAAATATTGCATGATATCACTGTAAATTGTTGGAGATATTTGACTAGGTACATTACCAGCAAGTACTAAAATGTCATTATCTACTAGTAAATCCAATTTAGGATATAGTTTGTTTATCGCGTCTAAATCAATATCAGGACCATTTCCATTTAGTTCTGTTTCTACATTTGATTTTAGTTTTAAATTAATTCGAGAATAACCATGATCTAATTGAATAAAATCACTTTTAATCCCCTGTAGTGAAATTAAATGCTTAATTTCTTCACCAGTAAATCCCGCAATAAAACCAAGTACAGTAGTGTCTATTCCTAGGTTATTTAATACAATGGATACATTAATTCCTTTACCTCCAGGTAATATCTTTTCTCTAGTTGTACGATTTGTTTCACCTAAAATAAAATTATTACATTCTTCAATTAGATCGATAGAAGGATTAAAAGTTAATGTGTATATCATGTAAGTCTCCAATTTATTTTGCTATATTGACAATATCATTATATTTGTTTATTAGAATGTTTTACAAAAATCGGTTATATAAAATTAGTGTGTAAAATCTAATTCTTATGAAATAATATATACAATAAATTTAGTATTTGAGGAGTCATTAAATATGATAAATGGTGATGTTTTAAAATTTGTTGATCATATACATTATGGTGATGAGTTGTGGTTTTTGTATAATAATAAAAAAATATTTTCTTGAAGGTTGGTCAACTGAAGGAATACTAGAATTAGTTTTATATGAGATGGAAGATGATGGCAAGGATTATCGTTGGATTGGCGATAAAAATCATTTTCCTGTTGAGGAATTTCTTGAAGATCCAGTATTTGATGGAAAGACTTTTTGGGAAGCTGAAAAAGATATAACATGGGTTGATAATTTTGTATAGAGATTAGCGGAATTTAATCCTGCTTTTATTAAAATTAGGGAGAAAAAATGTGATATTACAATATTTTTCGAAATGAATTTATATTTCTAGTATAATGAAATTAAAAGAGGAGGATTTTCTTTTGGAAGAAGTAAAAACCATACAATTTGATGATATGACTAGCTTAGAAGCTATGTGTATCTTAGGAATAGAAGATAAGAATTTAAAAATATTATCAGAGTGCTTTGCTAAAAACATCAGTTTTAGAGATAACAAGTTTACAATTCAAAATTGTGATGACTTTGTTGCAAAACAAATTGAACAAGTATTAATGGCTTTATATGAGCTAGCGAAAAAGAATCAAATGGTAACAGAGTTAGATGTAACATATGCTTGTCGACTTGTGTTAAAAAGTGAAGAGATTCATTTTGAAGACTTTGATAATTATATGATTGGTCGTACTTTAACAGGTAAAGCAATCGCACCGAAAACAAAGGGACAATACAGTTTTGTGAAGGCAATCGATGAAAATCCAATTGTTTTTGCGATAGGTCCTGCTGGTACAGGTAAAACATATTTAGCAGTCATTCGCGCTGTTTCTGCATTAAAAAAGGGGGAAGTAAAGAGAATTGTATTAACTCGTCCTGCTGTTGAAGCGGGTGAAAGCTTAGGCTTTTTACCAGGTGATTTAAAAGAAAAAGTTGATCCTTATCTAACACCTTTATATGATGCACTTCATGATATGTTAGGTTTAGAACAAACAGAAAAACTCATTGAGAAAGGAACAGTTGAAATCGCTCCTTTAGCGTATATGAGAGGTAGAACATTAGATGATTCATTTGTTATCTTAGATGAAGCACAAAATACTACCCCATCACAAATGAAAATGTTCTTAACTCGTTTAGGTTTTAATTCAAAAATGATTATTACTGGTGATAATACACAAATTGATTTAAAACCAGGCGCAAGAAGTGGCTTAGATGATGCTTCTAATATTTTAAAAGGTGTAGAAGGTATTAAAATCATTCACTTAACAAGTGATGATGTTGTTCGTAATCCACTTGTACAAAAGATTATTGAACGTTATAGCGAACATAATCATTAATCCAAAATAAAAACATATCACTTCACATTGAGGATATGTTTTTATTTTGCTTATTCTATATCAACATGATTTCCAAGAGGCATTTCAGCAATAGTACTTCTAGCAATATTACGGCAATGGTCTCCCATTCTTTCTAGATTTCCTAAGATATCAGCGTATACACTAGCCGCAACTGCGCTACCACATGCATTATTACTTAAACGATCAAAGTGATTGTTTCTAAATCTAAATTCCATGCTATCTAATGTATCTTCTAACGCTAATAATTCTTTATATACAGCTTCATCTCTAGTTTTATAAACAATTACAGCTTTATCATACATTTGTAAAAGGGTATCAAACATTTCATTAATTTCTTTGTAAGCAAATTCTGTGAATTGACCTTTGTCTTCAAATACCATTTGGAAGAATTCAACTAAATTTGTTGCTAAGTCTCCCATTCTTTCTAAGTTTTTAATAATCTCTAGGTCTAATCGGATACGGTTATTATCGTTTTCTGACATTGCTGCAGTGTGTTGAGAAACGCGAATGAGATATTCAGTAATCTTTTTATCCATACGATTAATTAAATCTTCAGATTGTGCTAAATATTCTTGATCTTCTTTTGTGCCTGGTTTATTTAAGAATTCTCTTGTGTCAACAATATCGGCACGAACAACTCTAGCCATTTGACCTAAAGCGATTTCAGCACTAGCAATCGCTGCAGCAGGTAAGTAATTACTGATGTCTTCATCTAAGTTATCAATATTTACTTCTGGACGTTCTTTTTCGTTTCCTTTAATGATTCTTGAAATTAACTTAACCATCTTTTTCATAAATGGCGTAAAGCATATTGTAGCAAATGTACTAAAGATAATATTTGCAAATGCAATTTGCATCATTGGACTTAAGTTGAATATATCTGCGAGTTTTAAGATAAAGCTAGTATAAGGTGTAAGAAGTATCATACCAATGATGGAACGCATGATGTTAAACATGGTATGTAGACCAGCTGTTCTTTTCGCTCCAGTTGAACCACCAATTGCAGCTAAGATACCAGTTACGGTTGTACCAATATTTGCACCAAACATAAATGGAATAGCAGCGTGGATACTAACAGCTCCAGCTTGATATAATTTTTGGATGATGGCAATTGTTGCGGCAGAAGATTGAACAATGCCTGTTAAGATAATACCTGTAAATAAAGAGAATAGGGGATTAGTTCCCATCTTGATGGCGAAGCTTTCAAATTCAGGAAGTTCTTTGATTTGGGCTAAAGCATCACCCATTGAACTAAGTCCAAAGAATAATAAACCAAATCCTAGAATAACATTACCAATATATTTTACTTTCTTCTTTTTACTAAAACTAATCATTAATGCACCTAGTGCAATAATGTATAGAGTGTATTGATCTAGATTTAAAGAAATTAATAATGTAGTAAAGGTTGTACCAATATTAGCACCAAAGACAATACCAGCTGCTTGATCTAATGTCATTAAACCAGCTCTAACAAAACTGATTGTAATTGCAGTAGAAGCAGAGGATGATTGCATTAATACAGTTAAAACAATACCAATTAAGATTGCTTTAAGAGGGGTAGATGTATATTTTTCAATATAATCTCTCATCTTGTCACCGCAGATGGCTTTTAAACCACCGCCCATGAATTCAATACCAAATAGAAAGAGACCAAAGCCTCCTAAAACCATATCCCATCGGATCGATGCTAGTGTCATAATGCCTCCTATGAACTTTATTTAACACACATGTAACTTAATTTTAACAAAGACCTTACAATCTAACAAACTATTTTATTTATTTATCGAGTATAATATTTGTGGATAAGGGTAAAAGAGTATGGAAATTACAGTATTCAATCGTACAAATGAAAATATAGATGAATTTATAAAGTTATTCAATAAAATTGCTAAATCAGCAGAAAAAGAATTGAAATTAGAAACGGATTATGAGATTTCAGTTACTTTTGTTCGTTCAAGAACAATTCACGTGATTAATCGTGATTATCGTGGTATTGATCGACCAACTGATGTGATTAGCTTTGCAATACAAGACGATTTAGAAGATTTTATGGAAGAAAATACAGATCTTGGAGATATATTCATTAATATAGATTATGCTCGTAAACAAGCAAAAGAATATGAACATTCTTATACAAGAGAAATAGCCTTCTTATTTACACATGGTTTACTTCATTGTTTGGGTTATGACCATATGAAAGAAGAAGATGCTAAAGTGATGTTTGCTTTACAAGATCAAATACTGGATCCAATTGTAAAAAGAAATTAATTGAATAAAATGAAAAAGAAATTTTATCCGGCTTTTAAAGGACTATATTTTGCGATAAAAGATACTAGTATTCGCTTACAATTATTTTTAGCACTTATTACATTAGTAGTTGCACTATTAGTTCGAGTGACTTTAGTAGAACTATTATTTATATTATCAGCAATCGCAGCAGTTGTGCTAACAGAAATGATGAATACTTGTATTGAAAAAGTATGCGATTTATATACAAAAGAAAAAAACGAAAACGTTAAGTATATTAAAGATTTAGCGGCAGGAACTGTATTATGCTCAGCCTTATATGCAGTTTTGGTTGCGATAATTATCATATTTATACATTTTGGAGGTAAATAGATATGACAAAAGAAGAAATTATTAATGAAGCTTTTAATGCAATGAAGAATGCCTATGCACCATATTCTAATTATCATGTTGGTGCATGTATCGTAATGAAAGATGGTAAATTTTTCTATGGGGCAAATATTGAAAACGCTTCTTATGGAGCTGCAGTTTGTGCTGAAAGAAACGCTACATTTGCAGCATATTCAAACGGTTATAGAAAACAAGATATTGAAGCTTTAGCGATTGTTTCTGATGGACCAAGAATTGCTGCACCATGTGGTATTTGTAGACAAGTACTATGTGAGCTATTAGAACAAGATACACCAATCTATTTATCTAATGGTAAAGAAGAATGTACAACTAATATTTCGGAACTATTACCAATGCAATATACAAGTGAGGATTTAATTAAATGAAATGTGGCTTTGTAGCAATAGCAGGTAGACCAAATGCTGGTAAAAGTACTTTATTAAATGCTTTATTTAATGAAAAACTAGCAATCGTATCAAATAAACCACAAACAACTCGTTCTGAGATTCGTGGAATATTAAATGAACCTGATTCACAAATTATATTTACGGATACACCAGGTATTCATAAACCTAGACATCGCTTAGAAACAAGAATGAATAAGGAAGCGAGCAATGTCATTCAAGGTGTTGATTTAATCTACTTAGTAGTAGATATCAGTACAAGCTTTGCTAAAGGTGATGAATTTGTTTTAAGAATGGTAGAGCAAACGGGATTACCAGTATTTTTGATATTAAATAAGATAGATAAATTGCCTAAAGAAAAAGTATTAAAGAATTTATTAGAATGGCAAAAGCGTTTTACTTTTACTGAGATTTTTCCTATTTCAGCTTTAGAACAAGAAAACTTTACAGATTTGATTGAAACAACGAAAAAGTATTTACCTGAAAGTGAACCACTTTATCCTGTTGATATTAATACAGATGAAAGTGAAAATTTTAGAATTGCGGAAATCATTCGTGAAAAGATATTGTTAAGTGCTGAGGAAGAAGTGCCACACGCTACAGCAGTTATTGTAGAAAATAAAGAAGAAAAAGAAAAATCAATCTATATCCAGGCAATGATTCTTGTAGAACGCCAAGGTCAAAAAGCAATTTTAATTGGCAAACAAGGTTCAATGCTTAGAAAAATTAATATGAGTGCAACACAAGATTTAGAAATATTACTAGGCAAGAAAGTAAAACTAGAATTATTTGTTCGTGTTGAAGAAGAGTGGAGAGATCGCGATTCTAGAATCACTGAATATGGATATGGTCATGTAGATGAATGATAAAGTAGAATGCTTTGTATTAAGTCATACAGATTATAAAGAAAATAGTTTACTAGTTAATGTTCTTACGAAAGAATATGGAAAACTTACATTTGTTGCCTCAGGAGTAAAAAAACCAACAAGTAAAAATGCTAGTGGTATTTTGCTTTATACAAAAAGTGAATTCTCTTTTGATTATAAAGAAGATAAAACGATGTTTCGTTTAAAAAATGCGAAAACTATAGACTATTATCGTCATCTTCATGAAGATATTGAATATATTGCGGCTTCTGCTTTAATTAGTGAAGCAAGCGACCATATGCTACTACAAAGTGTTGATTTAGAATTACAACAATCTATATATGATTTATTAGAAGAAGCATATGGCTACTTAAATCAAAAGAAAGATTCAAAGATTATTGTTAGTATTTATATTGCTAAATTACTACAATTATTTGGTACAAGCATGGAAGTAGATAGTTGTGTTTTGTGTGGTAATACAAGAGTAAGTAGTTTTAGTGTTGAGGATGGTGGTTTTTTGTGCTTAGATTGTGCAAATAAGAAAAAGCAACCATTAGTATCACCAAACATTTTAAAAGCAATACGTTATATTAATAAGGCAGAATTAAGCCAACACGACATTATTAAACAGAATATTGATTCAAGAGATATTCCAATGGAAATATTTGTTTCTTTTTATGAAACTCACATTGGATGTATTTTGAAGTCTTTTTCGTTTTATAAGCGGTTTTTACCATTGAATGAGCATGTTTAAAATGCTATATTGTTAACAATTGTAACAAAATAGGGGGAGAAGTTATGGAAAAAACATTTGATAAGATTGTTTCACACGCAAAAAATACAGGATTTGTTTTTCAAGGTTCTGAGATATATGGTGGTCTAAGTAATACATGGGATTTTGGCCCATATGGTGTATTACTAAAAGATCATATAAAAGATGCTTGGCAAAAGAAATTTATCCAAGAAGATCCTAATAACGTTGAAATCCAAGCTGCGATTTTAATGAATCCAAAAGTTTGGGAAGCTAGTGGTCACTTAAAAGGATTCTCTGATCCATTAATGGATTGTCGTCAATGTAAGACACGTCATAGAGCTGACCAATTAATTGAAAATGCCACAAATGGTGAAGTAAACCCAGAAGGTTGGTCTAACGAAGAAATGGAAAACTATATTCGTGAACACCATATTGCTTGTCCAGATTGTGGTGGACATGACTTCACACCTATTCGTCAATTTAATTTGATGTTCAAAACATTCCAAGGAACATTAGAAGATGCAAAAAATACGATTTATCTTCGTCCTGAAACAGCACAAGGTATGTTTGTTGATTTCAAGAATGTTCAAAGAGCTTATCGTAAAAAGCTTCCATTTGGTATTGGACAAATTGGTAAGAGTTTTAGAAATGAAATTACACCAGGTAACTTTATTTTCCGTACAAGAGAATTTGAACAAATGGAAATGGAATTCTTCTGCAAACCAGATACAGATTTAGAATGGTTTAGCTATTGGAGACAATTCTGCATGGATTGGATTCTAAACTTAGGTGGTAATAGTGAAAATCTACGCTTTAGAGATCATGAACAAGAAGAATTAAGCTTCTATTCTAAAGCAACAACAGATATTGAATATAAATTCCCATGGGGATGGGGTGAATTATGGGGTATCGCTGATAGAACAGACTACGACTTAACACAACATCAAAATGCTAGTGGTAAAGATATGACTTATCTCGATCCTACAACGAATGAAAAATATGTTCCTTATGTTGTAGAACCAGCAGTAGGTGTTGAACGTCTATTCTTTATGTTCTTTACAGATGCTTATGATGAAGAACAATTAGAATCTGGAGATACTCGTGTAGTTATGCATTTCCATCCAGTTCTTGCGCCAATGAAGTGTGCTGTTCTTCCATTAAGAAAAACTTATAGCGAGTTAGCACAAGAAATTCGTAAAGAATTATCTTATGACTTTGCTTGTGATTATGATGAAGCAGGTTCTATTGGTAAACGTTATCGTCGTCAAGATGAGATTGGTACACCATTCTGTATTACAGTTGATGAACAATCTACAGTAGATCATACTTTTACAATCAGAGACCGTGATACGATGGCTCAAGAACGTTTAACATTAGAAGAAATTAAAGAAAAGATTAGACAAGCAGTTCGTTTTTAGAAATGAGGTTTCATGGCTCGAATAGATGAAAAAGATATCAATGAAATAAGAAATAAAGCTGATATAGTATCAGTGATTTCAAGATATATTCCTGTTGACAAATCTGGTAAATCTTATCGAGCTAGATGTCCATTTCATAATGACCATGATCCTTCTCTTCATATTTCTATAGATAAACAAATTTATAAATGCTTTGTATGTGGTGCAGGAGGAAATGTATTTTCTTTTGTACAGAATTATAAAAAAGTTAACTTTGTTGAAGCAGTAGGGGAAGTCGCTGATATTATAGGTTATCACTTATCCGTAGACACAACCGAAAAAAAAGAAGTTGATCCTCATAAACAAGATTTATATAAAGTTTTAGATGAAACAATTCGTTATACGATGTATGAATTAAATACGGATGTAGCGACAAAAGAAAGAGAATATTTAGAAAAAAGAGGGTTGAATCATGATGTTTGTGAGAAATTTGGTATTGGATTTAATCCTTATAATGAATCCTTATATCATTTTCTAAAGGCAAAAGGATATAAAGATCAAGATATCATTTCAACAAATGTTGGAATGTTAACGGAATCAGGAATTAAGGATGTATTTGCGGGAAGAATTACTTTCCCAATACATGATTCTTATGGTAATCCTATTGGATTTAGCGCAAGAACTTTAATTAAAGATACAAACTCAAAGTATATCAATACAAATGATACAGAGTTATTTAATAAAGGCTCTATCGTTTATAACTATCATCGAGCAAAAAGTGAAGCAAGACGTAGTGGCAAAATCTATTTAACAGAAGGCGTTACGGATGTTATAGCGTTTGCTCGAGCAGGAATAGAGAATTGTGTTTGTACGTTAGGGACTTCCTGTACAAAGGAACAGATTCTCTTACTAAAGAGTGCAACAGTTAAACTTGTATTTTGTTATGATGGCGATGAGGCAGGACAAAGAGCAACATATAAAGCTGCTTCTCTTGCTCGATCATTAGGGTGCGTTGTTAGTGTTATTGAAAATAAAACAGGTAAAGATCCTGATGAAATTATTCGTGATTCAGGAGCAAGCGCTTTAAAAGAATTAACAAGTAAAGAGATATCTTGGTTTGAATTTGTGATTCAATATCTTGCATCACATACAAACTTTGAGAACTATGATGAAAAAAAGTCATTTGTAAAAAAAGCATTAGTTGAAATTGAAACACTAGAAGATGATTTTGATAAAAAGAATTATATTCATGAGTTAGAAAAGCTTACAGGCTTTGATTTACAAGATGAAAAAAACAGAATCAAAACACCAACGAATGTTGTAAAAAATACGATTTCTGTTCAAACACCAAGTGGTTTAGATAGTGCTGAAGAAATGATACTAGCGTATATGTTGCATTATCGAAAAGCTGTAGATTATTTCTTAGAGAATATTGGCTATTTAACAAGTGATATTCATAATCGTATTGCGATGGCAATCGTTGATATGAGTAGACGACTTGGTAAGATAGATACAGGACAACTCATTGACTTATGTGAAACTGATGAAGAAAAACAGATTATCACGAAATTAATGTCTAGTTGGATGTATGAAGCAGATTATGATGAAGAAGTCATGAAGGGTGCTATTCGCAAAGTATGTATTGCCCAAAAAAGAAATCAAGCAAAAGCATTTCGAGAACAGCTCACCCAACCAATGAATGATGAAACAAGATTACTTGTTTTAAATGAATACCAAGAATGTTTAAGGGATTTACGGAGGTATATTGATGAAGATAACAGTTACTCGTAACAATGTACTAAGTAGATATAAATTAGAAATTCATAAGGATTTCTATATTCCCTTAACGATTTATTACATAAAGTAAAAGTCAGTTTTGAAGATTTATATATGTCTAAAAGAAAAGGAAAAAGTTAGTGAAGGTAAGGTAGATAAAGATGAAAAATACTCCAGTTACAGAAGAAAAAAAGACGACAAGAAAGAAAAAAACTACAGAAGAAACTAGTGATGTAGAAACAAAAGATGAAGCAAAAAAAGCTAGTAAAAAAGCGACAAAAAGCGTAGCAGAAGTA
>CAVCUC010000052.1:0-4968 GCA_963605225.1 bacterium | reverse complement strand
GAAGTAAAGTCTACAGAGAAAAAGAAGACAACTAAAGAAAAAACTGGCGCAGAAGAAAAGAAAACTACAAGAAAGAAAAAAGCTTCTGATGAAGCTAGTGATGTAGAAGTAAAAGAAGAAACTAGTACAACGCTTTTAGAAACTGTTGAAGAAGAAAAACCTGCAACAAAAAAGAAGACAACTAGAAAGAAAGCAGTTGTTGAAGAAACAATTACTTTAGAAGAAACTACTGTCGTTGAAGAGAAAAAAGAAGTAAAAGAAAAAAAGACTACTAAAAACGAAAAAGTTATTGATAGTTTTAAGACAGAAGGTAAGAACAAAGCTTATAAAACTTTAGATGAATTAAAAGATGACTTTAAAGCTTTATATCAAGCAGAAGGAAAGATTTTCCAAAAAGATATCTTAAATGCATTAGATCATTTAGATTTAACAGATGACGATATGGAGAAACTATATAGTTGGTTTAGCCAAGAAAACATCGTTATTTCTGAAGATGAAGATATTGTCGTTATTGAAGAAGCAGAAGATATTGATATTTTAGATGATGATGAAAATATCGATGATCCAGAAGATGAATACGAAGATTCAATTTCTATCGATATGTCAGAATTACATACACCTAATGTTCAACTAAATGACCCTGTTAAAATGTACTTAAAAGAAATTGGTAGAGTACCTCTATTAAAAGCGGAAGATGAAATTGAAATTGCCAAGAGAATTGAACAAGGTGATGAGGAAGCAAAAAATATCTTAATTTCTAGTAACTTACGTTTAGTTGTTTCTATTGCTAAAAAATATGTTGGTAGAGGAATGCTTTTCTTAGATTTAATTCAAGAAGGTAATATGGGTCTAGTTAAAGCTGTAGAAAAATTCGACTATACAAAAGGATTTAAATTTAGTACATATGCGACTTGGTGGATTCGTCAAGCAATTACTAGAGCAATTGCTGACCAAGCTAGAACAATTCGTATTCCTGTACATATGGTAGAAACAATCAATAAACTAACTCGTGTACAAAGACAACTTGTACAAGAATTAGGTAGAGATCCTTCAGCAGAAGAAATTAGTGCACGTATGGATGGTATTTCTCCAGAAAAAGTACGTGAAATTCAAAAGATTGCTTTAGAACCAGTATCACTTGAAACACCTATTGGTGAAGAAGACGATTCTCATTTAGGAGATTTCATTGAAGATAAAGATGCAATGAGTCCAGATGAATATGCGAATAACCAATTATTAAAGGATGAAATTAACAACGTTCTTAAAGGATTAACAGATCGTGAAGAAAAAGTATTACGTTTACGTTTTGGTTTATATGATGGTAGAACAAGAACATTAGAAGAAGTTGGTAAAGAATTTAATGTTACTAGAGAACGTATTCGTCAAATTGAAGCAAAAGCATTACGTAAATTAAAGCATCCTAATCGTTCTAAACGTTTAAAGGATTTCTTTGATAAATAATGTATAAGAGATTAGAAACAATTGCTGCGATGATTCCTAAGGATTGCATCTTAGCAGATATTGGTACAGATCACGCTCAACTTCCAATTATGCTAGTTAAAAATAATGTATGTAAAAAAGTATATGCATGTGATGCAAAAAAAGGACCATTAGCTATCGCAAAAGAGAATATCGCAAGTGAAAATTTATCAGATAAGATTGAAACAATCTTATCTGATGGTTTCTCTAATATTCCTATGGATATTAATGTCGCTGTTATTGCAGGTATGGGATATTATACGGCAGAGATGATTTTAGAAAATGCTTATGACCGTTTACATTTGTTGAATCAAATTATTGTACAAATTAATTTAGATTCCCCATATATGCGTAAATGGATTAGTGACCATCATTTTACGATTGATGATGAAAAGTATATTAGTGAAAGAAATAAAGATTATGAAATTATTTCTTTTTCAACAAAAGAAAATTCAAAAGAATTAACGGAAGAGGAAATATTTCTTGGACCAATTCTCATGAAAGAGCGTAGTTCAGAGTTAGAAAGATATTATAAAAAAAGAGAAGCCAAGCTATTTGATTTAATGAATCTTAAATCAAAGGATGACATCTCTTATGAAATTACTTCTAAACAATATCATATTCTAAATGAATATAATAAAAAAACGTGGTAACACGTTTTTTATTATGCATTAATAGAATTAACAGCTTTTGCTAATCTGCTCTTTTGACGAGAAGCATAGTTCTTCTTCTTGATGCCACTAGATACTGCTTTATCAAGAACAGAGTTTGCATTGTTATAAGCTACTTTAGCTGCTTCAGCATCTTTAGCATTAACTGCACTTAAAACATTCTTAATTGCTGTTTTAACTTCTGTTTTTTGTCCTAGATTACGAGCTTCGCTTTTCTTGTTTGTTAAAGCACGTTTTTTCTGAGATTTAATGTTTGCCATTGGGTACACCTCCTCTTTTTTTCAATAACGGTAGAATTATAACAAAGTAGCGAAAAAAATGCAATGAACTGATATAATAATCAAGTTAGAAAGTGAGGCATCCTTTATATGACAGATTTAAGAATTGTATTTTTAGGGACACCTAATTTTGCTAGAGGAATTTTAGAATCATTAATTTTGAATCATTATAATGTTGTTGGTGTAATATCCCAACCTGATAAACCTGTTGGTCGTAAACATGAAATTAAACCAACTCCAGTGAAAGAGCTAGCATTAGAAAATAATATACCAGTATTTCAACCAATTAAATTGCGTGAGGAAAGTCAAGTTGTGATTGATTTACAACCGGATTTAATTGTTACTTGTGCTTATGGGCAAATTGTTCCAAATGATATTTTACAAACACCAAAATATGGTTGTTTGAATATCCATCCTAGTTTACTACCTAAATATAGAGGTGGTGCTCCAATTCAAAGAGCGATATGGAATGGGGACACTGAGACAGGTGTATGTCTTATGGAAATGGTGAAGAAAATGGATGCAGGAAGAGTATTTGCTAGAGTCGTGCACCCAATTCATCCTGATATTACTTCAAGTGAACTCTTTGATGAATTAGAACAAGTTTCTAGAAAACTACTTATTGATAATTTACCTTTGTATCTAGAAGGAAAGCTCGAAGGAATTAATCAAGACGAAGATAAAGTAGTAATCGCTAGAAACATTGCTAAAGAAGAGGAACAAGTACATTTTTCTAAAGAAAATGTTCATGAAGTATATAACCATATTCGTGCATTAATAGATGCTCCTATTGCCTATGGAATGATAGAAGGAAAAAGAATGAAGTTTTATGAGGCACGGATGGAAGAAAAAGAAGTAAATACTCCTAGTGGCACAATTGTTGCTTTTGAAGAAGGAGCGATGATTGTTAGTTGTACAGGTGGTTTATTAAAAGTCTATGAACTCCAATTAGAAGGTAAATCTAAGATGAAAGCTAAAGATTTCGCTAATGGTGCAGGTAGACAACTAGTAGGGAAAAGGTTTGAGTAATGATAGATCAAAAGAATATAAGAAATTTTTGCATTATTGCACATATTGACCATGGTAAATCTACACTTGCTGATCGTATCTTAGAAATGACAGAAACTGTCAAAGAAAGAGATATGAAAGCACAAATATTAGATGATATGGAATTGGAAAGAGAAAGAGGCATTACGATTAAATTAAATGCGGTTCAACTTTCATATCATGCAAAAGATGGTCAAGATTATTTATTTAACTTAATTGATACACCAGGTCATGTTGACTTTAGCTATGAAGTATCTCGTTCTTTAGCTGCTTGTGAAGGTGCAATTTTAGTCGTTGATGCTACACAAGGTGTACAAGCTCAAACACTAGCGAATACATATCTAGCTTTAGATAATAATCTAGAAATACTTCCTGTTATCAATAAATGTGACATGATGAATGCACAACCTGATGTAGTAAAGAATGAAATTGAAAATATTATAGGTTTAGATTGTTCTAATGCTCCATTAATTAGTGCTAGAAGTGGACTAAATGTAGATCAAGTATTAGAACAAATTGTAAAGTATATTCCTTCACCAAGTGGAGATCCTAATAAACCATTACAAGCATTAGTATTCGATTCCTTCTATGACCCATATCGTGGTGTCATAGCCTTAGTTCGTATTCGCGAAGGTAGTATAAAAGTTGGCGATAAGATTAGATTTATGGCTACTGGAGCAGAATACGAGGTCATTGAAGCAGGTATTCGTAATCCAAAAGAAGTTAATGTAAATGAGTTAATTTGTGGTGATGTTGGTTGGTTTGCGGCTAGTATTAAATCCATCAAAGACGTTCAAGTAGGTGACACAGTAACTAGTGTTAGTAATCCAGCCGATAGTCCATTAGCAGGATACAGAAAATTAAATCCAATGGTTTATTGTGGTTTATATCCAAGTGATGCAGCAAAGTATGAAGACTTACATGATGCATTAGACAAATTACAGTTAAATGATGCTTCTTTACAATATGAACCTGAAACGTCTCAAGCATTAGGCTTTGGTTTTAGATGTGGATTCTTAGGCTTATTGCATATGGATGTTATTCAAGAAAGATTAGAAAGAGAATACAATCTTGATTTAATTGCGACTGCACCTAGTGTTATTTATCACGTATATATGACAAGTGGTGAAATGCTAGAAATCGATAACCCATCTAAAATGCCAGATGCAAGTAAGATTGATCACGTTGAAGAACCTTATGTTAAGGCTGAAATCATGGTACCAGATGCTTATATTGGTGCTGTTATGGATTTATGTCAAAACAAACGTGGTATTTATAAAACAATGGATGTCATTGATACAGGTAGAAATAGTATTACTTATGAATTACCGCTATCAGAAATTATCTTTGACTTCTTTGATAAATTAAAATCATGTACTAAAGGTTATGCTTCTTTAGATTATGAAATTATTGGATATCGTAAAGAAGACTTAGTACGAATGGATATTTTATTAAATGGTGAAACAGTCGATGCGTTAAGCGTTATTGTTCAT
>CAVCUC010000051.1:8986-16032 GCA_963605225.1 bacterium | reverse complement strand
ATAAAAACAATGACTTGTAATGATATAAAATCAATTGCAAAATCATTGTTTTTTTCATTCAAAAACCAGACCCACTTTTTTGACCCATCTTTTCTAGACCCATCATAAGTTTGGTTATCCCAAAACTAAAGTGACATTTTTTATTTGTTTTTTAATAGAATTTATTCAGCAACGTTAGCAGCAGCTTGTTCACCAGCAATACGTCCAAATGTCATAATATCAGGATAAGCGTTACCACCTAGTCTGTTATTACCATGGATTCCTGTTGCAACTTCACCAGCAGCATATAAGTTACTAACTACATTTCCATCAGCATCTAATACTTCAGCGTTTTCATTAATAGAAATACCACCCATTGTATAGTGAACTGTTGGAGTACGTAAGCTAGCATAGTATGGACCTTGTTCAATTACAGAATCTTCACTGCAAGCTTTACCAAATTCATCTTTACCAGCTAGCATACCAGCATTATATGTTTCAACTGTTTCTTTTAATGTGTCTGCATCAACACCAATCTTTTCAGCTAATTCTTCTAATGTATCAGCTTTTACAGAATGACCATCAGCTAATAAACTTTCAATTTGTTCTGTACGAGAGTCATCGCCTTCAATAGCACTACTATCAACGATTAACCACATTTCGCCATCAGTTTGAGCAAGTTCTGCCATACTAATTGCATAACGTGTATTATCTTCGTTAATGAAACGTTTACCTTCTTTGTTAACGAACATATATTCTGTTGCACTTAACCAGTTACCTACGAATTCACTAACGCAACCACAATCATCAATTGGGTCACCTAATGGGTGAACTTGAATTTGATCAAGATTTACTAATTTACCACCAGCATTTTCTACTAACGCTAAACCATCACCAGTACTTGAAGCAGCACAACTTGTTAGCTTAGTTGTAATTGCTCCATTACTGTATTCATAAACTAAATCACTATTAGCAGCGTATCCACCTGTTGCGATAATAACACTCTTTGCAGTAACAGTAATTGTACTTCCATCACTTCTTTCAGCAACACAACCTGTAACGATATTGTCATCATCAACTGTTAAAGATGTAACTTTAGCATCTGTTTCGATTTGTGCACCACGTTCTGTTGCATAATCAGATAACTTGTTAATGTAAATACGTCCACCGTTATCACCTTCAGAACCAGTAGCAGCAACTAAGTCAACTTGGTGACCACGAGCCCATTTACCACCAATAGCCATGAAAATATAATCACTCTTGAATGGAACCCCAATTGTATCTTCTAACCAAGTTAATGTTTCTGGAGCTTTTTCAGCATATGTACGAATAAGAGAAATGTTATCAATATATCCTCCACCAGCATATGTTTGTAATGCATGCCAATTTACGCTATCGAATAATGTAACACCATCATTCTTTTCCCATTCTTCATAATCAGCACGAACTGCATCCATTAATGCTTGATATTCTGGATCATCAGTTTCAACACTAATAGCTTCTTCTACTTCTTCACGATTTGAATCATTCATTGTTAGATTCTTTTGGCGAGTAGAATCAGCAGAGTTAAATGTACCTTCACCTAATTTTGTATTACCACCAATACTAGCTGTTTTTTCAAGTACTAATACACTAGCACCTGCTTCTGAAGCGCTCGCTGCAGCAGCCATACCAGCTCCACCAGCACCAACGATTACGATATCAACATCATATGTTAAATCTTCACCTTTTGTTGTGCTTGTCTTTGTTTGGTAATCATCTAAATTTACTCCAGCATTTGTTAATGCATCTTTTACTGCAGCAATTAGACCCTCACTAGTTAATGTAGCAGTAGACATTGTATCTACAGCAACAGTGTTACCTTCTACCATTTCTGGAATTAACTTATCAAATGCTGGTGTACCAACACCTTCAGTTTCAGATTGTTCTTCTACTTCAATGTTAGTAATCTTACCATCTTCATCAAGAGTAACAGCAACTTTGATATCACCATTACGTCCTTCACCTGTTCCTTCATAAGTACCTGCTACACTACTTGAAGTATCAGAAGTACTAGATGAAGAACATCCACTCATTGTTAACATTGTAGTTAATGATAACAATAAAGCTACTACTTTCTTTGTCATTTCTTTTCCTCCATGTGATGTCTTTCAAACATCAATCGTCAACATTTTAACAAGTGATATATATGTGAACAAATAGAACTTTTGTACTGAATCCATAGCAAAATGCTATGAGTCTTGATATACTTTTTTCATCAAGGTATTTATTATGACGATTAATCAATTACGTTATTTTTGTGTTCTAGCTCATACTGAGCATTATGGTAAAGCAGCAGAAGAGCTATATATTTCTCAACCTTCATTAAGTAGAGCAATCACCTTGTTAGAGGAAGAATTAGATGTAGAACTATTTTCTAAGCAAGGTAGGAATGTCATTTTAACTCATGCAGGTCGTGTCTTTTTAGAATATATAGAACAATCTCTATCTATATTAGAACTTGGTGTTGGAGCAATGCAAAAATTCTCAAATCATACAGAAGTATTATCCGTTGGTTGTATTACACCATTTCTAGGTAAGAATTCATTTCATTCTTATTTGTTAGATGTGTTCTCTCTTAATCGTTCACAACTAGATATTTCTGTATCACAAACAGATAATCTTTTAAATGATTTAAGAAAACATCGTTATGATTTAGTATTTTGTAGTTATTCTTCTACGGCACACGATATTAACTTTATTCCTATCTTAGAATTACCGTTTGTTGTCGCTATGCCTAAAGATGATGAACTAAGTCAATATGATTCAATATCAATGGAACAATTAAAAAATCGAGCAATGGTTTTTAACGCTGAACCAATCTACTCATCTTTAATTCAACGTATATTTGACTATCATCATATAACACCTATTGTAAAAGGTTCTTCTAATGAAGATTCGGTACTCCTTAGAATGGTAGCGGATAAAGTAGGATTATTAATTAGTACAGATCACATACAAATGCATACAAATGAAACAGTACTTAAACCTTTAAATCAAGATGAATTCCATCGCTATATTTATTTAGCTTATTTACCAAACTCTAATCGTTCTCATAGTGCACAACAAATCATAGATTTTGCAAAAGAACACTCTCTAGAAGAAAAAGGCCTACAACCTAAAGTTATAGACCGTTATAACAATTTATAATGATGTATATTTATTATTCAACACCTAATGCTTTAAATACTGCATCTTCTACACTACTAAAGAAAATTAAGTTAAAGCATCCTAGTAGTTCTGCTGGTACACTACCTAAATCCATAGCTGAAGACATTGGTAACAATACTTTTTTTGCACCAGAATCTAAACATACTTGTAGTGTATTTGCTAGATTATCTACTTTTGTGATAGAGCCACTTACACTAATATCTCCTAGTACTGCTAATGAAGAAACTGTTGGTTTTTGTAAAGCAATAGAACTAATTGCAATTAATGTAGGTAAAGCCAAAGTAGATGTCATACCTATACCTTGTAAATCTTGGTATTGAATAATGTAATCTTTACTTGTAGTACTAATTGACTGACTAATACGATTACTATTCGCTTTTAGATAGTTAAATGCATTTTGTGTACTTTCTCTAGCTTCTCTATCCGTTCCTATACCATTACATGTTAGTTTTCCATTACCTGGTAATATTTGTGATTCAAGTCTAAATAAGCCAATCATTCCTGATTTACTAGCAGATACTGTATAGACTTGCCCTGGATTACACATTCCTTCTGGGATTAAAGTACTAGATCCTTGTTCAGGAACATTTACATACTTTTCTTCAAATGACTCATTATCTATATAAGAGAAATTTACATCATAGAATTCCATACCACCTATTTTCTTTAGTTGTTCTTTTACTCTTCTTCTCATTTCTAAAGCAATACGTAATATTTCTTCTAATTCTTCTTTTGTATAATCACTATTTGGATAAACTAGTTTTACTAATCCAGATACTGTTTTCCTTACAGAAATCGTATCTCTTTGATTAAGATTCTTCCCTAACTTAAAGAATTTATCTAAAGCATCACTTTCTTGTGTCTTTCTTAATTCACGTATAAATTCAGCAAAGTAATCTGTAATAAAGCCATAATCATTTGTAAAATGCTCTGGTCTAAATTTAGGAACTTCCCATCCTGGTAAGTAACAATGTATACGATCTAAGAATGCTGTATCTGTACCCATTTCTGGTGGGAATGGATCAAATAATGATGATGTTTTTAGGAGTACATCTACACTTTGATTGATGTTTCCAACAAATACCATTGATGCACTAGCTGCTTTTTCTTCTTTACCACGTGCAAAAGATCCAGATGCCATATAGTCTTTCATGATTTGTATACCATCTTTATCTTTAAACTTAATTCCTGCTACTTCATCAAAAGCAACACAATCCCATAAACCAACTAGTCCTACAGTTCTTTTACCCATGTTATAGAAAAGATTCGCTACTGTAGTTTGCCCACCCGAAACAAGAATACTATTAGGAGATATCTCTTTATAAATATGAGATTTACCTGTACTTCTAGGACCTAACTCGCATAAATTGTAATTATTTTCTACAAGTGGAACTAAACGAAGTAATAGTAACCATTTTTCTCTTTCTGTTAGTTCATCTGGTTCCATACCAATTGATCTAAGTAATACATCAATCCATTCTTCTTTACTAAATGCTTTACGTCCTTCTTTTAGTTCTTTGATATCTACATGAGGCATTTGAATTGGTGTTAACTTAGCAATCTTAATTGGACTAGAGCGCTTATCTTCTTCGTTATATTCATACTCTAGTTGAACAATACACCAAATACCACCACATAGTAAACGATCATATTTTTCAGGGTATTCACTAGAAATAGGTATACTAGCTATACCTAAATTAGAGAATTCTGCTACATATGTATCACTTTTAATATCTAAGTTAATGGATATCTTATCAATTACAGTATAGAAACCTCTGGAACGTAATACAGATAATGTCTTTTGTGCTTCATCAGGGCGTACAAAGTTATCTGCTAATATCTTTTTAACTTTATCTACACCTTGATGAATAATCTCTTCATCATCTGATCCACAATATTGACCAAGAAGAAATTCTAGTACATAGACAGGAACATTCGCACCTTCTTTAATCTTCTTTGTTAAATCTTTTCTAACTATTTTACCAGCAAAGTTATCTCTTAACTTTACCTTTATTTCCTCTCTATCTGTCATAGAATCCTCCTTGAATCAATATAATCTTAATTAAATGCTTCCTTAAAAAAATCTTCTTCTTTCAAGAGTTTAGGAACATATTCTTTTAAAACATTATAATATTCATTTTCAATCTTTTTTAATTTCAAATAATTGCTGTATTCAACAGAACATGCTGAACCTCCGATATTTCTTGCATTAGTTGCTACTGTATCAATTTTTTTCATCATATTTTTATATGTACTACTATCTTTTTGATCTTCAAAAATCGTTTCAAGACATTCGTTAATTTCAAATATTAAATCCGGATTTTCTTCACTAACATTAGATAGAGCAAAAGCTAAAACATTATCATTATAATTATTATTATCATAGTATGTTAATTCAGCCCGATTATTTTTACCCGTAGCATAATCAATTTCTACGCCAGGTTGTACATTGAAACAATACACATTAAAGCATATCCCTTCTCCATTATCTTCAATAGAATATCCTTCCATTTGTACACCTGATGCGAGCAAATTATTTCCATCATATATAGGAGTTACTCGATACAACACATGATTTCCTGTATCTTGTACATATTTTAAAACCTTATCTTCGTATGGTTGCATCCCTTCCCAATTTAAATAACGTGTACCTGTAATAAGATTAATTTCTTTATCTAATCCTCCAAGACTATGTGCGACTAAATGACATCGATTATATAATTGCATTGTATTAACTAAACAAGAATAATTACCTTGGTTCCATCCTGAAGGTTTAATATTATCTATATTTTCTCTAGGACCAACTATATTTGAGCCAACTCGTTCAGGATCAACTTTTATAAAAAAATAGCCTGCTCTTCCTTTAGAGTCTAATCCTGCATATATCAAATCAACATCAAGATCTTTATTTGTAAAAGTAGGCTTATTGCCATTAATTTCTACAGAAGGTTCACCTGAATAGGAAACTGAAAATATCTTTTTATTACTTTTTATTGTTACTTTTGTATCTAACGCATCTTCAGTAACATAATCAGCTAAGATATGAAAATAATAAAGTAATTGAGCAACACTTTCTTTTTTAGTTTTAGAACTGAAAAAACCAAAATCAAATACTTTATTCACTGTATTTTGTAGTATCTTTTTTCTGTTTTGCTTTTTTGAGTTTGTTTTATTATCCACATAATCCCATGTAGTATGCATACATTTAACCAATTGATTTTTATTGATTTTAATTTCTTCCAGAGAAGATACTTTCACCTTATTCTGTTTAAGATAATTTAGCTTATCTGTACCTTGATTATCAATTTGTTCACTACATAAATAAACAGCATACTCTAGCATCTTATATTTATCACTTTTTGCTTTACTTGTTGAAGAACTACCAAAAAGTAGTTGTGTTAAATATTCATTTGATTGATCTTCATCGCATGCTTGAACAGGAACAAATAAGGGAAAAAGCATTAATAAAACAAATAAAATGCTTAATACCCTTTTCTTCATTTTGTTACCTTTTCAAATGTCGTTTCAGACATTACCAATAATTTCTTTTTAATTACTGCTTTATATGTATATTGAATCAAACTATCTTTTTCACCAGTAGGTAAAATTTCTATTGTAATCATGTCTCCATCAGCAAATTTGTATTTGTCAGCTAAAGCACTTTTGTAAGTTACAGTAAATTCGGTACAATCTGTTGAATTCTTTGGTCTACTTACTTTTTCTACAGCATAATCTTCAAATACAGTTGTTTTATCATCATTTTTAACTGTCACTTTTACTGTTGTTCTATCCGCAACATAGTTAGCTGGAATCGTAAAGTTGTCTCCGCTAAATGTAAAATCAATATCATCTTGGCT
>CAVCUC010000051.1:0-8976 GCA_963605225.1 bacterium | reverse complement strand
GCTAGTCACTTTATTAGAGAAATAGAACTTGTTATCGATTGCTTCTGTTAAGAATAATGCTTCTCCATTACCATGAAGGATTTTATCCACTTTCTTTTCTTCAGCACTAGAAATATCCAATTTATCAGCTAACGCAAATAATAATTCACAATTTATATATAGTGCTTCACTTACTGGTGGCAAAGCAATTTTACGTTCTTCTTTAATTAACTTATTGTATTTTTTAATGTCATTTTTTGTACTTTTAGTCGCATCTTTATCTGCTTTCACTTCAACTATTGGATTTAAATATGTTTGATTTAATTCTTCTTGGCTTTCAACTAGATTATTAACATTATCTAATATGATGTCGTATGCACTACTTAAATACTTCTCATCTGGATCAATGTTATATAAATCCATATAGATTTGAGCAACAAAGTATCTTAAATCCCAATCTGAATCACTTGTATTATTAACAATTAATTTGCAATATTCTTCTGCCTTTTCCTTATATTCTTCAGGTTCCATTACTTCTTTAGCAGAAAGAATGACCATTGGTAATACATTAGCGTAATCTGTATCTTTTCTATAAATTCTAGTATTAATCTTTTCGTATTCACTAATTGCATTCAAACAACTTTCATAGTTTGAATCGTTATAATAATCTTTTGCTAGTTCTAACCAATATGATCCAAAATATTTATATTTACTCTCATGAGATGTAAACCATTCAATCTTACTCGTTAATCTTTTATCTGATTTATTTGACCAAGTTACAAAGGCTTCAATATCCTTATCAGTTAATGTATAATCTCCAGGAATCTCGTATTTCTGAACTATATCAATAATATAATTCATTTGTTCTTTTGTATTTTTATGTAATGTTTCAGCTTCTTCATCATCTAATTCCCAACCACTTTGAATAAATTGCATATCTGCTTGTGAAGAAGCTGCTTGATAACTGCTTACAGAATCTACCGCCATATATAATATAGAAATAACCGCCTCCAATTTATTTTCTGATTGAACAATATTCATGATACTAAGAGGACTAGGAATTGCACTCTTTAATGCTTGAGCCTTATTTTGTTCATAAATATATTGAAGTCTTTCCCTCTTTTTAGCAATCATTCTAAATTCTTGAAGCGAATCCATCAAATCATTCATTTTATCTTGTGTTTCTTCATCAATCGCATTTGGATATGTATTATTACTTAAGGAAGAATAAGCAGATTCTAAAAATAATTGATTTTTACTTGAAGTATTAATTTTTTCTGCAATTACACCCATATAATTCAACATATTAATTGAATTACGTTGTTGATTTGTTAATTCATCATCTGCTACAAGAAGTACTTCTTCATCATCGACTTCTTCACTTGTTTCTTCTTCATTTTCCATAGTCACTTCTACTGCTTCTTCTTGTTCAATTTCTGCTGTAGGTTCTACAGTTACTTCAGGAGTAGGAGTTTCTTCGACTATTTCATTAGTAGCAACACTTGTACTTGTAGGTTCAATTGTACTCGTAGTTGTTTCTATAGTACTAGCAATAGTTGGTTCCACAGTACTTGTAGCACTTGTTTCTGTTTTTGTACAACCTACACTTGATACACAAAGCATTAAAGCTAAAACACTGATCATCATCTTTGAAGTATTCATGTTATTCTCTCCCCACTTTCATTTCTATTTATCTTTAGGAATCAATTTAACTAAAGCAGCATTTGTTCTTTCCGTATATGTAATACTCTTATTTAGTTCTTTAATTTCCTTTTTACATTCATCTGATTTATTGACGATACTATCATAATACTCTAGTTCCATCTTATATCGATTGATATTTTCTGCTGTATTTTCTTGAATCGCACATACTTCATCAACCATATTTAATTTCTTCATCAAAATTAAATCACATTTGGTTAATAGCTTAGCGTTATCATATTTAACAAACTTAGGGGAACTTATAAATAATGTTGCAGAAGAAGTAGTTCCTATTCCTAGCAATGCTCCGCCACCAGCAATAATCATTGCACCACCTGACATACCTAAACCACCTACCGCAAGTGATCCACCACCTGCTGCAGCTAAGCAAGCACTTGTTAAAGCAGCACCATGTAATGTAGGAAATGCTCCACCAAAGATAGCAACAGCTATCTCCGGAGCAAAGGCAAACGCTGCTCCACCTGTTACTGCTGCTACCGCCGTAACTCCAGCTACTGTTAAACCTGTTTTCATTAGGCTATTATCTAAATAGTCACAATATTTCTTATATAGTTTATTAATGCTTGAAATATCTTTATATTCAACAATATTTTGACACTCACAGAAAACATCTTTTATATAAGAATTATTCACTAGTTTTAACTTCTTATATTTATTTCCTTCTTCAATCATGTAATAAGGCTTAAATAAACTTAATTCAATTGCTATATTATATAACCACATTGGATTACTCTTTACACTAGCTTCCGTAAGTATTAGCTTATATACTTTTTCAGCATCTCTTTCAAACACTTTACCTAAGAAAGTAGTTTCTTCTGTTGCTTTAATCCATTTTTCTTTCCATTCATCCTTTAGAATTTGATCTTTAGATTCTTTTGTTTTCTGTATATCTTCTTCAATCATATGTAATTCTAAAGAATATAAAATTCTTGTTGCACGATCACTTAGTGTAAAGTATTCATTTAAATCTTCTTTTGATACCTTCTTGTGTTCCTTAATTTCTACTACTTTAGCCTTATTGAGATATTCATGTACATCTTCTTTAATATTGTTAAAGTCTTCTTTCAACAAGCAAGAAAAATTAATACAATTTGAAAGATTTATTTTCACTGCTGCTAAAGGGCCAAAATCTATCTTTTCGCCAAACTTACTAGTAGCCAAAACAGTTCCCACATTCAGTGCAGCAAATACACCACTAGAAACAGTATCTAATCGAGCAATAACTCTTGAATTATCTATGCGATCAAAATCAATGATTTCTAATCCTTTTAATGAAGTAACATTATGCTCTTTTACTTGTTCTATAAAACTTCTTATATGAACATAGCATCGAATCAATGCTGCTCTCAGAATTACCGCAAAACTTTCAATTAAGAAGAAATCCGTATTATCGTTAAGAACTCTCTTAGCAAACCATTTGTCTAATTCTTTTTTGTTTAACTTACCATTTTTAAATGCAACATCTGAAATTTCAGTAACGACAATTCTTATTTCTTTTAATACTTTACCCCATTGTTTTACTTCTTTATATGTATCTTTATATTTACCTGTTTTAGCATATTCACTAGCAAGAGATGTTAACCATCTAACTATACCCAACGTGATTTTATTTGCTAAATCACCTTCAAAAGTTTCTTCAGCTTCTTCTATTACTAACTGATTTGCTTCATCAAATCCTATTTTCTTATTAAAAACTGTTTCAGCAATAGATATAAATAATCCTCTATAACTAAATTCATTACAAAGGTCTTTTGCAAGTTCTACATAATCATTTGAATGTTTAACTTTATTTTCTAAATCAGAAATGCATTTATCTATTTGAGAAGTATAATCAATATTTCCCATTTTATATACTGTAAATACATTTTTTAAAACATCTTCTAATTTTAAAACATCTTCTAACCTATCATCCGGTTTAAATTTACCAAAAAACGCATCTACACTATAGGAAACTATACCTGCAAATAAAGCAAAGCTATAATCTAACTTATCTGCTTTCTTTACCCCACTAGAAAACTCTAGATTAATACAATCACTCTCAATATCTTGATTACCATTAAATTTCTTCAAAATATCTTCATCTAAAACATTCGCATCAATTGTTATCTTAGGAATATCATTCGCATCTAATAAGTATTGACCTTGCCACTCAGTTAATTCATACATATGTTTTTCTCCCTCTTATCATTAATTATTTATTTTTATCTTTTAAGCATCGATTATTCGCATCTTTCCATGCTGTTAGTCCATCACAACTTCTTCCTAGCACAACACCAGCTGCTGTGGACGAACTATTAAACTCGATATCTTCAATAAATTTATAGTTTTTAACCTTGCCTTCTTTTATTAGCTTTTGTCTTAATTCTTTTAAATATGTTTGGCAAGAATCAGTTTCTTCTTTACACATTTGTGATCCTTTGCAAACAATAAAATGTTTACCACTAACTTTACCAAAAGCTTTTACTTTCTTACTAGCTAAACTATATAAATCTTCATGTTCTACTTCTTTTACTGTATTTATATTCTTTAATGGTATTCCATCTTTATTCTTCCATTCTAAAAGACCATTAGAACTTTTACCAAAAACAAATACTGCCGCATACGATGGACTACCAAAACATATATCTTCTTGTACTATTCCTTTTTTGATGATAGAAGAATACTTTTTTCTATCTTTTCTAATTCCAGTTCCAATATAACTTGCTAGTTCAGGATAAATATAACTACCTTTTAGTACCCAGAATCCTTCTGATGTAATCTTACCCGTAGCTTTGCCACCTTTACCGTTATTTCTACTTAAATATAACAATTCTTCATCTAGATGAATGTCTTCTTTCTCATTAGATGGTGAAGGCTCAAATGCTATATATCCTAGTGCAGATAAAACTAGTTTTGCATTATCAATAAATGTATTTAATGTATCAATTACAGATATATCTAAATTAGATTGTGTTGGGGTATTTCCATTTTTAACAATATAACGATTTGCTTCTACGGCTAAGTTATAAAATCTATTTTCTAAATATTTTATTTTTCCTTTATCCAGAAATTTATCAATCGTAATAAATGTCACTGCTTCTGTCCAATAACTATTACCATCAGAATCAAATGTATGTGACTCTGATAATCGTTTAATAACATTATCTGATTCACCTATATAGATAAATGGTTTATCTTGCCCATCATCTTTACCAAACAAGAAATATACTCCAGGTCCACTTATCCCTTCTAATTCACTACTTTTATTTACATCGGTATGTGGAATCCTATAAGCTCTACCATTCCAATTATCTGAATCAATTCTCCATCTACCTGATGTATCATTATCCATTAAATATATCTTTATTGTTTTCCCCATATACAATAACTAGTCCTTCCAGTTTACTTATTCAAAGAAATTAAATTCATCAATTGCCATAGCAATATCTATTTGTAATTCTTCCTTTATTGGAATTTGTTTTCTTTCTTCATCTACAATCACTAAATAATAGTCTTCAGTACGATTAAATTTTTGTGATTTCAAATTAAATGTACATTTAAATTCTCTGTCTTTCACTATAGTACTTGTTTTATTTGCGATTATTTTCTGTGTATCACTAACAACATTACCTACTGAATCTTCAATATAAACGTTATATGTACATGCAACATAATTATCTTTAACAGCTTCTTTTTGATAAAAACTTAAATTAAAGATCATATTGCTTATCTTTCTATTAGAAGAAAGAAGAGCTATACCTACTGGCTTAGTATCATATTTATCTTTATTGATTCTATAAGCTTTGTAACCAGATCTTAAATATTTATATTTAATAACAGGAACACATATTTCTTGTAAACTTACGCCACCATGAACAAATTTGCTTCCACCAGCTCCTTTAATGCGTATATTTTCTCTAGGCGTAAAACCTAGCATATTAGAGTTATTATATATTCCTTTTACAGGCATTAAGAAATCAGGATTAGCTTGATCATTTGTTATTACATAACGTCTTCCTTGTTCAATAATATCTTTCTTAAAAGAAGAACGTTCCATTTTATCTGATTCATCTAATTGTTGATAAGTATATAAGAATCCATGATCCGATGTAATAAGAACATTTAATCCTTGTAATTCATTACAAATGACATTCACTAAATTCTTAATTTCATTAATTGCCTTATCACATGCATCAAAAACAGAGCTTTCATCATTATGACTTGAAGCATCAATTGTATCATGGTAAATATAGATGATATCTTTGCCTTTGGTTACAGCACGTCTCTCATCTCGCTTCATCTTAATAATGTCTGCATATCTTAAAGCTACACTATTTTCACTATATGATTTCAAAATACCGTCACGATCACCCATTTCACTAGACTTACCATCAATTTTCACTTGAGTAGTTCCATTATTTTCTATAGCTTCTAATTTTTTATGTGGAAGTAAAGCTGCCATTCCAAATTTAGTGATTGTCGGGAAAATACCTTGCATAGAAGATATTTCTACATCAGCTTTAGTTTCTATTTCAAGTTGTCCAGCTAGTGAACGAGCCACATCATAACGCATTGCATCAGATATAATCACAAAGACTTTACCTTCAACTTTTCCAACAATTTTTTGATAGAAATCTACTTGTTGATTAATCCCTTTAAATCTACCTGTATCTTTTAAATCTTCTTCAATTACATTATTCCAATTTGAAGCAAGTTTATCTAGATACCAATTCTTATATTCTTTTTCTACATAATCAGCTAAGTCTTTAAAACTATCATCTAAAGAAGGATGAATTGTTTGTAAACATGTTGAAAATGAAATATGAAACTTTCTATATGACTCATCCATTTGATAGTAATCATTTGTATATGCATCCCACATTTCTTTTGCGGTAACATGATGGAAAGAGGAACTATGTTTTTCGTGGAATTTTTTCATTAAAGCAACTTGATAAATTCCCTCATAAAAATAGGAATAATCATCATACCAAGCCGATGTTCTTCTTTTCTCTACTATTGATAATATTGAATCACTATCAATAGAATGATTCATAATTTGATGCATTAACTTAGATAAGATAATTTCATCAATAACATATATCGTATCTGTATTGAACAAATCACTTATTTCAAATTGATTAAAACGATTCAATAAATCTAAATTATTAACTACATATTCAGTTACAACTTTAAATGATTCTTTGTCTTTTCCATGAATCCAATTAAATACTAAATCATAACAAAAACCACTATACACCGAAGAATACTTAGTTTCTAAACCTGAAAGGACATTTTCTGATGTTGTTCTTGAAATAGCACTTAATATAATATGATTTACTAATTCATCAATATTTTCTGAAGAATTAAATCCTGTTGTTTTTGATACTAAAGACCAAAATAAATCACCTGCATTATACTTTAATAGTTCTAACTTAATAGAATTATTGATATCTGGTCCAGCAACAATAACTGCCTTAATAATCTCTTCTGGTTTTACTTCTTTTGCACCACAAATAGCTGATAGTAGTGTCATATATAAAGAACTCTTTTTATCGATATTTTGTTCAAGTGATATAAAAGTTTTACATCTACTTGCTGCATTAAAGAATCCCTTAAATCTTTGAACTTCTTTTCTTAATTCAGGTGTATTTAAGATATGTAACTCTTGCATTAAACGAGAAGTTTTATCTGCACGATATTCATCACTATATAGTTTGATATCTAAAAACCAATCATGTTCTGTATCGCTAATTAGAGGATTATAAACAAGATAGTTTGATTCTAAATCTAGACTAGATAATATTCTCTTGGATTCAAATTGATTCGTAGCATCCAATATTAAAACCTTAGCATTACTAAGTTCTAAATCATTAATTTCATCTTTAAAATCACCATCTTCATCATTCCAGAAAATGATTCTTCTTTTATAAAACTCATCTAAAGGTTCAGCAAACCTTTGTTCTAATTCTTTTTTTATATCTTCGTTAGCCATATAGAACCTCCTATAATTTGACTAAAATAATTTATTTTTTTAAGTTTAGTCGAATCAAAATACCTAGTATTTATGCGCCTTTCGTAATTTTTCTGACTAAACATTTGACTAAACATTTGACTAAACATTTGACTAAAATAAATTATTTTTTAAGTTTAGTCGAATGTTTTTGTCTAATTGACAAATGAAGGTATCAAGTTATAATGAAAGTGCGTTTATACAACATATGTTATGGTGTCTGTTTACAGGTGCTACATATCTTGTATTCGTTACCAACCAAAGTCCCCGCGATGGTGTCTGCGTGCAGGTGCTTGAATCAATGGGTCTTTTTTTGTCCATAATGTAGAAAATCATAAATTCTTATCAATCTTTTTA
Source organism: bacterium (assembly GCA_963605225.1). Taxonomy (GTDB): domain Bacteria; phylum Bacillota_I; class Bacilli_A; order Erysipelotrichales; family Erysipelotrichaceae; genus Bulleidia. Next base: position 929 of record CAVCUC010000051.1, on the reverse strand, counting down.
AATTTTTTTCGTATCTACTCCTCTATTCTTTTAATATATCTTTAATAATATTTTTCTAAATGTCTTCTATTTTTTAAGAAAATATGTTGTATCATATAAGTACAAACTAACTTGTGATGGATAAAGCTGGGCTGGCTTTGCCAGTAAGACTTATGTCGAGATGCCTTTGCTCCTGGGGTTAGTTTTTTCATTTATTTTTTCTCACAAAATCAGGATCACCCATAATATTCATAATCACAAAATCAACAAGTGCCCAAGAATATTTATATATAAGTTGGTTCCCATTCTCAATTTTTTGGCAATATTCCTCATTCTCTTTAATATTATATTTTTTTATAATTACATCCAAACAAGCTGTTGTAAATATATTAGGATTAGGCTTCTTTTCTGTTTTAACCGGATCTTTTAATGGATTAAATCTAATATTACCTTGTTTTATTTTTTTATCAATTTCATTAGCAACTCTATGATGGCTCAGTGGATAATTCTGATTTAAATCAACAAATCTATCAATATACTTTACATTTATATCCTTAGGATTGTTTGATGCATAGAAAGTATAATCAGCAATATCCTTATTACTAACACGTTTCAAATTCACATTCACAATATAGCCAATTTCTGTATTTGGATTTAATCCTTGCGCATCATAGATATCTTGCATCTTTTTATCAAAAATATTTTTCATATCATTACCATATTTGGATAATATTTGAGTTTCTTCAATATGATTATTGTTAGTGAATAAAGATAAGAAATCGGATTTTATATAATCAGAAACATTGACATCTAAATATTTGTACATTTTGTCCGAATAAGATTTAACACAAAACGTTAAATAAGGAAGATAGGCTATTTCAAATTCAGGAATAATATCATGAGTAGCTGTATTTCTTAAAGAAATAATTAAATCCAAATTTATCCTAACT
>CAVCUC010000050.1:0-16952 GCA_963605225.1 bacterium | reverse complement strand
CGTTTATTTTAACACATTCATTTTATGATATACAGTTATAAAAAAGTGCGTACTATGATTTGAGTGTGTAATTTCTTAATATATGTCTGTCAATAAAATTGACTAATATTTGGAGGAAATCAACATGGCAAATTACACAAAAACAACGATTACAAATGATGCTCGCACTGAACTTCACGACACTTTATCTCTAACAGGAGCAGAAATTAGCATTAATACTCTTCCTGCTGGAGTGAATGTTCCTTTTGTTCATTCTCATCAAAAGAATGAAGAAATCTATGGAATTCTTTCTGGTAAAGGTAAAGTTGTTATCGATGATGAAGAAATCACATTAAAAGAAGGAGATTATTTAAAAATCTCCCCTAGTGCAAAAAGACAATTCTTCGCCGCAAGTGATTCACCTATTACTTATATTTGCATTCAAGTAAAAGAAAACTCACTTGAAGGATTCACTGCAACTGACGCAATCGTATATTAATTCTTTCTATGCATTACCGTTTGGTAATGCTTTTTTTATTCAAATTTCCAGAAACCAGTTCCTGTTTCAGCACAATACTCTCTTTTGATTACTCCTCCTGTTACAGGTCTAAGTTCTATTTCAGCAGTATAAAGAACAGTGATAGATTTCATATGTCCTGCAACAATACGATGTTCTGTGCCTTCTTTAAAAGAAAATAAAGCATGTGCATGTTGATAATATTGATCAAGTTCATCTGTAATCACATTTCCATTAATAGATACAAGTTCTAGCGTACCTTTAATGGTTTCAGTTTCAAACTTTCCTTTTTCAGGAATGAAAGTTTGCACCTCTGCTTCACTACAACCACCTATTCCTGAATAAATTGCAGATAAGATTTTTTCCTTTTGACATACTTCTAAAATCTTACTCATGATTTCATCGCCTCGGTCCATGCGGATATAATATGTTTCACCAAATTTTCTATAATCCATAATACTCCTCCATTATTATTAGTAAAACTTTGTAATATCGTTTACTTCTTTTCTTTTAGGTATAGCTACTTGCTTGTCAAAGTATCCAACCGCAATCACTGATACTATTTCTTGAGATTCAGGAATGACTAGTAATTCTCTTAATTTTTCACTATCTCGAATTCCCATTACTAGCGTACCTAGTCCTAGTTCAGTAGCTTTTAAAAGTAAATTTTCATTTTGTAATCCTAAGTCGTAACATCCCCAACCATTTCCTAATTCATTTTCTTCTTTTCCATCTCTAGTAAAACCTGAACGATTCTTTTCAAACGCTGTCACAATTAATACTGGTGCATTTTTACAACTTTCTTGATTAAATTCTGGAAGACATTCCTTTTTTACTTTTTCTAACATTTCTTTTGTAGAAATAACATAATATCTTCCTGTTTGAGAATTCTTCCATGATGGAGCAAGTATTGCAGCTTCAATTAGTTCTTCAATTGTTTCTTTTGAAATAACTTGTTCTTTTTTATATTCACGAATACTTCTTCTTTGTAGTAATACTTGATTCAATTCCATGGCTCTTTTCTCCTTTACACACTTATCTATGCTTATTTTACTATTAACAAAATAAAAATATGTTTTCAAATCATAAAATTTCTTTACAATAATTTACAGGGTGATGAAGTTGAAGAATACAAAGTTAACCATGAATGATATTGCACAAATGGCTGGTGTAGCGAAGAGTACTGTTTCTCGCTATTTTAATGGTGGCTTTGTTAAAGCAGAAACAAAAGATAAAATCAGAATCATTTGTGAACAATATAATTACAAACCTAATCAAGCCGCGAAGATGCTTAAAGCAAAGCATACGAATACGATTGGGATTATTTCCCCTACTTTAACTTCTTATACATCTTCTCAAGCCATTACATCTATGGATGATTATTTAAAAGAAAGAGGGTTCCGTACAATTATCATTAATACAAATCACTCTAGTTCTAGAGAAAAAGAAGCTTTTGAATATTTAAGTGAATTAAATGTTGATGGAATTATCATCTTAGCAACAAACAATCAATATGATTACAAAGAACTAAAAGACATATATGAAATACCTATCTTATTTATGGGACAAGAAATAGAAAATGGTCCATCTATCGTTTATGATGACTATCGTTCTGGATACAAAGCAGGAAACTTAATTGCAAGTTCTGGCCATAAAGATATCTACTACATTGGTGTAGATGAATCAGATATCGCTGTTGGTGTCATTCGTAAACAAGGTGTATATGATGCATTGAAAGAAGCTAATATAACACCAACATTTATTAAAGCTGACTTTGAATATGAAGTATGCTTACCAATCATTCAAGACGCTTTAGATAAACATATACCAGATGCGATTATTTGTGCTACTGATAGAATGGCTAGTGCTTGCTACAGAGTATTAAATCAAAAAAATATTAAAATGCCCGATGATGTATCGATTATTGGTTTTGGATCATATCGTTATTCTAGTTTAATGAATCCACCTCTTGATAGTATTCGTTTTAATAACAAAGAAGCTGGTGAACGTTGTGCACAAACAATTATTGAAATGATTGCTGGAATTGAAGTAGATTATCGTCAATTAATTGGCTTTGAATATATTGAAGGAAATAGTATTAGAAAGATCTAATACTATTTTTTAGTAAAATTATGGAAACGGTTCCAATTTTCTATTGACATTTATTTTTAAAGATATATTATATTTGTGGAATCGGTACCAGAAAGTACCAAAAGGAGATTAAATATGGCTTTAGATTACAGAGTATGTGCAGAAGAAATCTTTAGTTGTTTGGGTGGCAAAGATAATATTGCCTCAAGTGCTCATTGTGCAACTAGACTTCGTTTAGCAATTGTCGACTTAGAAAAAGTTGACATGAAAAAGTTAGAAAACATTGAAGGTGTTAAAGGGGTTTTCACATCAAATGGCCAATTACAAATTATTATTGGAACAGGTGTTGTAAACAAAGTTTATGATGAATTCATTCAAGTTGGCGGTTTAAAAGCTGAAAGCAAAGAAGAAGTTAAAGAAGCTGCTGCTAAGAACATGAACATCTTCAAACGTTTAATCAAATCATTAGGTGATGTATTCGTACCTATCCTACCAGCAATCGTCGCTTCAGGTTTATTAATGGGTATTGTAGAAGCTTTAGGTAAAGCTATTCCTGGTTTTGCGGCTAGTGATTGGTATTCATTCTTAGACTTAATCGCAAATACTGCATTTGCTTATTTACCAGTACTCGTTGCTGTATCTTGTGCAAAAGTATTCGGTGGTAATACATTCTTAGGTGCTGTAGTAGGTCTAGCAATGATTCACTCATCACTAACAAACGGTTGGAATGCCGCAAACGGTTATGATGTATGGTATCTATTCGGTCATCTAAAAATAGGTTCTTATACATTAGGACAAATTAATGTATTAGGTTATCAAGGACATGTTATTCCTGTCATGATTTCTGTATTCATCATGTGTAAAGTAGAAAAATACTTACATAAACATGTTCCAGAAATGTTAGATTTATTCATTACACCATTAACTACTGTATTTATTACACTATTACTAACATTTACAATTATTGGTCCTATTTTCTCATCACTAGAAACAATCGTATTACAAGCTGCTAGTAACTTAATCACAATTGGTTATGGTATTGGTGCACTAATCATGGGTGGCTTATATCCTGTTACAGTTGTTATGGGATTACACCATATGTACAACGTTATCGAAGCTGGATTACTTGCTTCTAAAGAATTTGGAAACCTAAATATTTGGATGCCTATTGCTAGTGCTGCTAACTTTGCTCAATTTGGAGCGTGTCTTGCCGTTGGTATCAAAGCTCGTAACACAAAAACAAAATCTATAGCTATCCCTTCTGCTTTATCTGCTTCACTTGGTATTACAGAACCAGCTATATTCGGTATTAATATGCGTTATACAAAACCATTTGTCTGTGCAATTATCGGTGGTGCTATCGGTTCAATGTTTGCAAGTTTAACTGGCCTAGGTGCTACAGCATATGGTGTTACAGGTATTCCTGGATTCTTAACAATCAATAAACCTCTTATCTATGCAATTATGTTACTCATCGCAGGAGGCGTTGCCTTTGTTCTAACAATGATTGTTTGGAAAGAAGACGAAGCAAAATAACAACATCAAATACGAAATAGAACAAATTACAATGGACAAGTATCTATTGTAATTTGTTCATGTTTGCATAGAAAGGACTCTTCATATATTTATGAGTGATTATCAATTAAAATATCATTTAACACCCATTAAAGGATGGTTAAATGATCCTAATGGATTATGTGAATATAAAGGAACATACCATATTTATTATCAATATTGTAATGAAGTATCTGGTAATGGTGATAAATGTTGGGGACACTATACAACAAAAGATTTTATACATTATCAAAAAGAAGATATTGCCTTATATCCGGACACTAAATACGACAAAGATGGTGTATATAGTGGATGTTGTTATATTGAAAATGGCATGAATTTCTTCTATACAGGTAATGTAAAACTACCAGGAAATCATGATTATACGCACTCTGGCCGTTTGTCCAATACAATACACGTTCATTCTGGAGATGGCTTTACTTTTAGTGAAAAAGAAGTGGTATTAAATAACGCTGATTATCCAGAAGATTTAACTTGTCATATCCGTGATCCTAAAGTTTTTAAAGATAATGAGAAATACTATATGGTCTTAGGCGCACGTAATAATCGTGATGAAGGATGTGTATTAGTATATGAGTCAAACGATTTAAAAAAGTGGAATTATGTTCATCGAATTAGTTCCTTAAAACCATTTGGTTATATGTGGGAATGTCCTGATTTAATTCAATTAGGTGAAGATACCTTTTTAATTACATGTCCTCAAGGAATTAAACAAGATGGTTATCTCTATGAAAATGATAATCAAAATGGATATTTTAAAGTCGTAGATAACATTGCTTCAGATTATGAAACATTAGATTATGGATATGACTTTTACGCTCCTCATTCTTTTATAGATGAACAAGGAAGAAGAATCTTAATTGCTTGGCTTGGTTTACCAGATAGTCCATATAAAAATCTAACAATTCAAGATGGATATCAAAACGCCTTGTCTTTACCAAGGGAACTTAAAAATATTAGTCATAAGATTTATCAATATCCTATCCAAGAAATACTAGATTTAGCATATAATACACAAACTGTTCATGTTACTAGTAACCCTACAGTTTTGCCTAGTAAAGCTAGTCATATGCTAGTTAAAAATAAAGATTCAAGCTTTAAATTCAACATCAATAAGCTTAGTTTAAGCTATGAAAATCATGTATTTTCTCTTATTTTTAATGATGATCAAACTAATAGAACAAGACGTGATGTCGAAATAAATCAAATTGATTCAATTGATATCTTCTTGGATACTTCAGTTATTGAAATTTATCTTAATAAAGGTGAGAAAGTATTAACTTCTATGTATTATGATGAATTTGATGACTTAAGAGTAAGTAGTAAGGATAATATTGATATAGAATATAGTCAGATGAAAGCATTTGAAATTAAATGAGGTATTTATGGATAAATTATATGGAAGCTTAGAAGCTGGTGGCACTAAATTTGTATGTGCTGTCGGCAATGAAAATTTTGAAGTTGTAGATAAAGTACAATTTAAAACAACTACACCAGAAGAAACGTTAGAACAAACTATTGCGTTCTTTAAAAAACATGAAAATCTAGTTTCTTTAAGTATTGGTTCTTTTGGACCTATTGATATTGATCCTAATTCTAAAACATATGGCTATATCACAAATACACCTAAACCATATTGGTCAAATACAGATGTAGTAAAACCATTACATGATGCATTAAATGTTCCTATATACTTTACTACTGATGTAAATAGTTCTGCTTATGGCGAAAAATATGCACTAACAAAGTTAAATAAAAAAGCAGACACACTCGTCTACTTTACGATTGGCACTGGTATTGGTGCTGGCGTCATTCAAAATAACAATTTCATCGGTGGCATTGGTCACTTAGAAATGGGACACTTCTTAATCTCTAAGCATCCTGAAGATATCAAAAATAACTTCAAAGGTGTTTGTCCATTCCATGATGGTTGTTTAGAAGGTATGGCTTGTGGTCCTAGTTTAAAAGCTAGAACAGGTATATCTGGAGAAGAAATTGACCCTAGTCATCCTGTATGGGATATAGAAGCATATTATCTTGCTCAAGCCACATTAAATGTCACTGTATCTTTTAGACCTGATGTTATTGTATTTGGTGGTGGAGTAATGTCTAACGATTACATGATTAAAAAAGTAAAAGAACAATTCTTAAAGCTTTTAAATAACTATATTCCTGTACCACCAATTGATGATTACATTGTTACACCTGTTGTAAAAGGAAATGGTTCTGCAACACTTGGCAATTTCATTCTTGCTAAAGAATTATTAGGAACGAAATAAAACATACAAAAAGGAGAATTTTATCGGATAACCAAATTTATGATGGATCTTGAAAAGATCGGGCAAAAAAGTAGGTCTGGTTTTTGAATGAAAAAAACAATGATTTTGCAATTGATTTTATATCATTACAAGTCATTGTTTTTATTTTTTTCTCCTTATTAAAATGTATTTGGTATGTCATTTCTTTAAGAAGGAAAATTACATAAATAATATTATCACAGATTTACTTGATCTTACTGATGAAGATAGTACTCGAAGTACTTAGGCTTATGGTTTTCCACAAGTCTCGACTGACTTACGTTAGTTGGTCAGTCGGGGTTATTGACATGTACTTATTAATTCTTTTTCTTGTAGTATGCATATCCTCCTAATGCAATAAGGATTGCTAATACTGTTAAAGCTACTGTAGTACTTCCTTTTCCAAAGATACTTCCTGTTTCACTTAACTCTTCTTGTGCTTCGCTATATACAGCTGTTACTTCTATATCACTTGTAAGTGTATCAGCCTTTAATGTTTCACCTTCTACAGTGATTCCTTCTGGTACATCGCGCCACTCAACAAATGTTTTTCCTTCAGAGATTGGTGCTAATAGTTCAAAAGCATCTAACGAACTAAATGTCATTTGATCTGTACTTACTACTGTTCCATCACTACTAGCAATGTTTAGTGTAACTGTACGTATTTCTTCAACAGGTTCTGCATCTACGTAAACAGCAGTTACTGTAATATCGCTTGTTAATGTATCAGCTTTTAATGTCTCACCATCTACTATGATATTTTCAGGAACATCACGCCACTCAACAAATGTTCTTTCTTCTACACTTGGTGCAACTAACTCAAATGCTTCACCTTCATTAACTGTTAGTGTTTCTATCTCACTATACGTACCAGCTTCATCAACCTTATTTACTGTCACTGTATATGACTTTATTTCTGGTGTTTCAGTTGTCGAACCACCATCTACTAAAGGCTCTTCAGAATTTAAACTTTCTTGCGTATCAACTCCTGCAATAACCGTTCCACTGCTACCTTCCTTAAGCGTAATATTTTTAGAACTATCATCGTATGATAATTCATATTTGCCTAGACTATTATCGTTGATAAAGTAGCACTTCAAGCTACTTGTGTTTTGGTTTTTAGCGATTACTCGATTATCCGTTCTAACAATACCAATTGAACTAGTAGAATCCGGCGCACTGATAATATATGCATCAGATGCGATACCTGTTTGCAAATATAAATCTCGATCAGTCTTACTAATTGAATTTGGATTATTTTTAATCACAACTTTTCCTTTTAAAGTAATATCATTCATCGAATCTACATATACAGCACCATTGCTTTCACCTATTGGTATATTTGATTCAATTGTAGAATTTTCAAGAACGAAGCCATCATTGTTTACATAGATTGCCGCACCTCTGTAAGAAGTATTTCCTGTAAAAGTACAATTTGATACAGTGACATTTTCTTGATCAACATTAATTGCGCCACCTCTTTGAGCTCTATTTTCTATAAATGAAATACCTTTGATTAGTCCTTTATTTGTTCTAAATGGGCTTTCTGTAATACAAATTGCACCACCATAACCACCATCTTGATAGTCATTGTATCTCATATATCCTGTGTTATTTTCTGATACAACTTCAAAATCAGTTTCATTAAAATAAACTGCTGAGTTAGCTTTTGCAAGATTTCTATCAATACAACTATTATTCATTTTAATGGTTGTAAATGTTCCATTAGAATAAACACCTGATCCATCACCATCTGTATAATTGTAAGAAATTTGAGAATCTGTCATATCAATTGTGGAGTGGCTATCATCAACGTATACACCACCGCCTCGTTTTGTAGCTCTGTTATAACTAATCTGGGCATTGTTTGTCATTTTAAGTGTGTCATAGTCGCCATTTAATACAACGCCTGCACCTTCACCATCATAGGCCAACGATTCTTCGGCATAGTTTCCAGAAACCGCTACAGAATTCAAATTCAAAGTAGATCCTCCATGCATATGAATTCCACCAGCACCATTTGTACTACTACCACCAGTAATTAAACCGCCACTAGTTATCGTTACCTTTTTTGTTCCTTCACTATTCACATACCCATCAATAGTAAACTTTGTATTTGGGGCAAGTGAACCATTTAGAGTAAGTGTTGATTTTTCCTTCAAAATGATTACTTCACCATTTGTTTTTGTCTTCGAGCTTGTTAGATTTCTTGATATTTTGTGACCATTCATTTCAATTGTTGCACTTTTATTCGAATCTAAAACTAAACGACTTGTAATGTTCCAATCACATTGCATAACGATTGATACACCACTTTGTGCAGCACTCCATGCTGAGCTAATAGAATCATAAGATTTTGTTCCATCTGCACTAGTCGCATAAGTTGTGCTTGCCTTTACAGTCATTGGTGACAATAGTAAAACCACTGTCGTTAAAATACCGATTATCTTTCTCATCATTTATTTTGTATTCCCCTTACTTATTTATTCTTATTCTTATTTTTGTTATATGTATATCCTGCTATTGCTAATAGGACGATTACTACTGTTAAAGCTGCTGTAGTACTTCCTTTACCAAAGATACTACCTGTTTCACTAGATTCTTCTTGAACTCCACTATATACAGCTGTTACTTCTATATCACTTGTTAGTGCATCGGCTTTTAATGTTTCACCTTCCACTGTGATATCTTCTGGTACATCGCGCCACTCAACAAATGTTTTCCCTTCCGATATTGGTGCTACAAGTACAAAAGCGTCTAATGAACTAAATGTCATTTGATCTGTACTTACTATTGTTCCATCGCTACTAGCGATATTTAATGTGACTGTATATAACTCTTCAACAGGTTTATCTCCTTCACTATCTGTATAAACAACAGTTAGTATAATATCTCCTGTTAAGCTATCCGCTTTAATTGTTTCTCCATCAACTGTGATATTTTCAGGAACATCACGCCATTCAACAAATGTTCTTCCTTCAACGTTTGGTGCCACAAGTTCTAAAGTTTCACCATCGTTAACAGTTAGTGTTTCTGACTCTGGCCAAGTGCCAGATTCATTCACTTTATTGAGTGTTACAGTATATGACTTTGTTTCTAATGTAACATTGCTCTCATCTGCCGCGTCATTAGCTTCCGAAAAAATCAAAGGATTTAAATTTTCTTTTAGTGAAATTGTTTTATCACTTTCGTTATAGAATAAACAATATTTCAAAAATGAACCATTTATTGTATAAATTTTTGTCGCATCTTCTGTTTGATTTTTAGCAATTACTCTTTCATCTGTTTTCACAAGTCCAATAGAACTAGACGAATCAGGAACACTTAGAATATATGCATTTGTTAAAATACCAGTTTGTAAATATAAGTCTGTATTATCTTTTACAGCAGTATTGTAATTATCTTTAATGTTTACTTTGCCTTTTAATGTAATATCGTATTCCGAATCAACATAAACTGCACCATAACCATTATCAGTAATTGTATTTTCATAAACTGATGTATCTTCTAAAGTAAATCCATCATTTCTAACATATAACACACCATCACTTGATGTATTTGTTGTAAAAGTACAATTTGAAATTGTTGTATTTTCTTGTTGAGTAGTCACAATTGAACCATCCGATGCTTTATTGTCACTGAAATATATTCCTTTAATTAATCCACTGTTTGTATTAAACGCAGATTGTGAAATAAATATAGCAGCACCAGCAGTACCTGATTTTATTTCATTAAATGAAATACTACCATTAGCTTTATCAGAAGTGATTTCAAAATCAGTATTCTCTAGATAAATTCCACCACCACTATTTTTAGCAACATTACTTTTAATATAGCTATTATCTAAAGTAATCTTTGTATAACGATCAGCCGAATAAATGCCACCGCCATACTCTGCATAATTGCTAAAAATGCTTGAATTTTTCATGGTAATTGTTGATTGTTCATCATCAATATATACGCCACCGCCTTCTTCACTGGCATAGTTGTAATCAATAACTGCTTCCACTAAATTCAAAGTATCTCCATCACCATCCATACATACGCCACCACCTTGGCCATCACTTCCCAAAGATTGTTCAGCATAATTTCCGGCAATCGCAACAGAATTTAAATTTAATGTAGAGCCTTCTTTCATGTGGATTCCACCGCCACCATTTGTGCTACTACCACCAGTGATTAAACCACCTGATATAACATATAATTTCTCACGAGAACTTTTAGCGTCAAATCCATCAAAATAGAATTTTGTATAATCTTCTTTATATCCATTTAATGTTAATGTAGATTTTTCTTTTAAGATGATTACTTCACCATTTGTTTCTGCTTTAGTTAAGTTTCTTGAAATTTTATGGCCATTCATTTCAATTGTCGCTTTTTTATCTTTATCTAAAACTAAACGACTTGTGATGTTCCAATCACATTGCATAACAATTGACACACCATTCTGTGCAGCATTCCACGCTGAACTAATGGAATCATATGATTTTGATCCATCTTCACTTGTAGCATAGATTGTCTTTGCTTTTACACAGATTGGTGATAGGAATAGAAACATTGCAATCAAAATACCAAATATTTTTCTGCTCATATAATCACCTTTTCCCTCTTTAATTATAACTTATTTGATATATAAAATCGAGGCTATCATCTCCTAGGAGCAAATCAAAAAAGATACTAGCTTTTTTCACTAGTACCCGTTTATGTTTAAATTAGGTTTTTATAAACTACGCTTTTCTAATACATTCGACATACATCAAAGAAATTCGAGAAGGTAATAACTTTGAGAATGTAACTTTATAGCCATGTTCTTCTAACCAAGTAAGGTATTCTTCAGGTGTCCATTGATGTTCAAACTTAATTCCTGCAATTTTTAATATTCCACTCCAAAGCTTACTCATAGCTCCTTTTTTATGTCCAACAAAATTAGGTGCTATTAATATTCCATCCTTACGTAACACCCTGTCAATCTCTGATAAAGCCTTTTCAGGACAAGGCATAACATGGAGTGCATTAGCAATTAGTACTACATCAAAAGAGTTATCTGCGTAAGGAAGATTTGTTGCATCAGCTACTTCAAATTTAAGATTTTTAGCATATTCACCTTTACAAGCTTCTCGAATCATTCCAACTGAATAATCTGTCGCAATCATAGATTTAGACGCATACGCTACGTGTTTTGCTAGTAAACCTGGACCAGTTGCTATTTCTAGTACTTCTTTATCTACTATTTTAGTCGGTATACGGTCATACATATATTGATAATATTTTTGATCCAATCGCATTGCTTTTTCATAGATTGGCGCATATACGTCCCATACTTTTTTCTTCATCTAAAAACTCCATTTAATTAGTTAGCTTATTCTAACTAATTAAATCATATCATAGATAGTGTCATTTTTACTTTTATATTCTTACAGCATTGAAAGTCACAATCAATTACATGCAAATAATTATTCATTTTATTGCTTTTCCCTTATTTCATATAAATTATAAGGGCATTTTCCCATTATCTATTGATTTTCCCCTTATTTTCGTTTAGTTTTTAAGGGAAAGCAATAAGGAGTAAGGTGATGAGAGATTTTAATTATTCAGAAATTAGAAAACAAAAATGGGACTTTGAAATTCTTGAGTTAATCGCCGCAATATATAAAGAAGTTGGAAAACAAGAGTTGTATCTTAAACAAAAACCTCATGAATTAGATAAACTAATTGAAATAGCGAAAATACAAAGCACTGAAGCTTCTAACGCTATTGAAGGGATTGTCACGACAAACACCCGTATCAAACAGCTAGTAGAAGAAAAAACTACTCCAAAAACACGGAATGAACGAGAAATTGCTGGATATCGTGATGTACTAAGTATTATTCACGAGAATTTTGATGTTATACCTATTTCAAGAAATTATATCTTACAACTTCACAAAATTTTATATAGCCATATGAATAACCCTATGGGTGGTAAAACTAAAAATGTGCAAAACTTTATTAGCGTAACTTATCCAAACGGGCATATAGAGACTCTTTTTACCCCATTGTCTCCTTTTGAAACACCAGAGGCATTAGATAAAATATGCAATGAATATAATCGTGTCATTGGAAACATGGAAGTAGAACCACTAATTGCTATTCCTATCTTCATTCATGATTTTTTATGTATTCATCCTTTTAATGATGGTAACGGCAGAATGAGTCGACTACTCACTACGCTTCTTCTATACAAAAATGGTTTTTATGTAGGTAAATATATTTCCCTAGAAGCTAAAATTGCTAAAAATAAAGATTTATATTACAGTTCACTTTCCGCGTCACAACATGGATGGCATGAAGGAACTGAAGATAAACTTCCTTTTATCAAATATCTTCTAGGTACAATTCTTGCGGCTTATAAAGATTTTGAAGAACGCTATTCTCTTATAGAAACAAAGCTTTCTGCACTAGAAATGGTTAGACAAGCAAGCATAAACAAAATTGGTCGTTTTACTAAACAAGATATTCGAGAACTATGTCCTACACTTAGCGATAGCACAATAGAAAAAGCATTTAGAGATCTTATCTCTTTAGGTGAACTCAAAAAAGAAGGTATAGGTAAAAACAGCTGTTATTATAGACTAAAGTAAATCCTTTGTTTTTTTTACTACCAATTTCTATACCAAATAAAAATAGCACCTCGACAAAAGATGCTATCATACATATACATTTACTTCTTTTCATCAAGCAAAATTACACCTTGTGATGGATTTTGCTTAATTGCCCCAACAATTGGATGAGGCACATACATTTCTTCTAAATAAGCAACATCTTCTTCTGTTAACTTTAACTTTAGTGCTTCTGCCGCATCTGTTAAGTAAGCTACTTTTGTTGCTCCTACAATAGGAGAAGTTACGCCTTTTGCCCATTGCCAAGCTAGTGCAATTTGTGACATTTTACAACCATATTTATCCGCAAGATTTGCAACGCGTTCCACAATATGCATGTCTTGTTCTTCCATCCTGTCATATTTTCCACGAGCTACCTTATCAGTTTTTCCTCTTAGAGAACTAGATTCCCATGTCCTACGTGCTAAATGGCCCGAAGCTAATGGACTATATGGCATAAGAGAAACATTCATTTGTTCACAAATTGGGATTAGTTCTCTTTCATCCTCACGATATAGCAAATTATAGTGATTTTCCATGGCAGCGAATTTTGTCCATCCATATTTTTCAGCCGCTAGTTGCATATTATAAAATTGGTATCCATACATTGCTGAAGCACCAAGAGCTCTTACTTTTCCCTCTTTTACAAGTTCATTTAGTGCTTCCATTGTTTCTTCTATAGGTGTATCGTAATCAAACCGATGAATTATATATAAATCTAAATAATCTGTTCCTAACCGTTTTAATGTTCCATCAATTTCACGATGAATAGCATTTTTCGATAATCTTCCTTCATTAAAATAGACCTTTGATGCAATCACAACTTTTTCTCTTGAAGTTAAATTTCTTAATGCTTTGCCAAGATATTCTTCGCTTGTTCCTGCCGAATATACATTTGCTGTATCGAAAAAATTGATTCCCAAATCTAAAGCATGAGCGATAACATTCTCGCTTTGTTTTTCATCAAGTGTCCAATCATGCATTGTTCCAGCCTTTCCAAAGCTCATACATCCTACGCATAATTTTGAAACGTTAATATCCGTATTGCCAAGTTTTGTTTGTTCCATAATTAGTTCTCCTTTCTATGTATTGTAGATAACATATGATTTTTTCTACATATCCATATGTTTTTTTATTAACTAAAATTCCTAATTAACACTCATTTATCCAAAGTTCATTTTAATAAGTTGCTTCTTCTGTCGGCCACTTATAGCCAAAATCTGAACGTTTAATTTTACATTTTGGCTCTCCATCCTTCCAGAAAACAATGCCCTCTATACTAGCATTTTCTAAGTAACTCTTTATTCCATCAAAAGAACGTGGAATTTCTATAATATGTTCACCATGTTTAATTAGAATGTCTTTGCTTATTTTATATGGATTTTTTTGAAAATGCGGTCCTATAGCTTCATATGTACCATCAACTAAATTTACTGGATTTGAATTTTGATAAGCCTCAAAATACCACTTATCTTGCTTATTTGAATCAGAAACTTCAATCCAATGTGGCCAATGCCCTGTGATTGGATCTGGATTTCCACATGGAATTGCACCTTTAGGTGGTGTTTTTCCCTGTTTTGCATCATAACGTCTAAAGAATTCTCCATCAATAATTGCACAACAACTACCGTCCACTTTAACAGTAGCTATTCCTTCACCATTAAGAACCCATTCCATTCCAGGAGTAACTTCTCTAGTGATACTTTTATTATGTTGTTCATCAAATGTTCTAACAAATAAAGTTGGTATTTTCTTCATATTTTCTTTTTCCTTTCTATCTTTACTTCACTAAATAATAATATTCTCTGATACTAATAATCACTTTTATTCATCTCACATTCAATTATCCGATAATTTTTCACATTTTTATACTTCTATTCTCTTTGTTCGCTTGGACTTAGATATTTAATTACCTTTGCTGGTACACCTGCAACTACAGCATAATCTGGCACATCTTTTGTAACAACTGCTCCTGCGCCTACAACAGCGTATTCTCCAATGGTAACACCTGGACAAATAGTCACATTCATCCCAATCCATGCATTTTTCTTAATTGTCACTTTTCCATAAGTATAAATCTTATGCCGTTCATTTAAATCGTGATTAATGGTTGCTATTTTTACCCCTGGCGCAATCATGCAACCATCTTGAAACTCTATGCCTCCAGATGCAGATAAAATAGCGGAATGATTGATAAACACGCCTTTCCCAAACGTAACTCTATTACCAAAATCACAGATGAATGGCGTAAGTATACGAATATCATCAAGATTTCTTCCAAAAAGTTCTTCTAGATAATTCATATAAGATGGATCATCTGGCATAATGGCATTAGCTTTTGCACAAAGGGTCCTTGAACGCATCATTTCGCTTACAGCTTCTTTAAAATACCCCTCTGTACAATCTGTTGGTCCTCCTTGATCCATCAATTGATATACATATCCTTTTTCAAAACTCATATTACAACCACCCTTCTACTATATTTCTTGCATCATCTACACGGTTACCATATATACTGAGTCCTTTGCAAACCTCAGCTCCCCTTGCTGTACTTTTTATATCGTTTTCAGTTGAAGATAGACCTGAACCTTCGTGTGTACAGAATGGATAAATTTTCTTTCCAGTAAAATCAAACATTTCCAAAAATGTATAAACTGCCATTGGCATAGTTCCCCAGTAATTCGGATAACCTAAATAAATTTCATCATATTGATCAAGATTTTCAGGTATATGAACAAGCTCTGGTCTAGCTTTTGTCTGTAAATCTTTCTTTGTCTGTTCAACACAAGTATTGTAATCAACAGCATATGGAACCTTTTGTTCAATCTTAAAAAGATCTGCACCCGTAATTTCAGCAATCATCTTTGCAATCTTTTCTGTATTCCCTACTTCTATATATTTTCTAGAACCACCAAAATAGTTTTCACCTGCTCTCGAATAAAATGCTACTAATTTTGCCATTTTCCATTCCTCCTTATTTCCAAGTGAGCTTTCCTGTCTTTATTGCTTCTTCATATCGCTCAATTTTATAATCTAGCTTTGCCAAAGCATCATCATATTTTTTCTTAGCTTCAAGCACTTGCTCTTTAGTCTCTATAAGTAGTGATAATCGGGCAGCTATTGTCTCATCTCCCTGTTGAAAAAGCTTTACATATTCAGCAATGGATTCTATTGATATACCAGCTTCTCTAAGACAAATTGCATTTTTCACCCATTTCAAATTTTCTTCTGTATAATCTCTACTTCCACCAGAAGTTCTATTTACCTCAGGAATTACTCCAACTCGCTCATAATAGCGTAATGTGTCGGCAGTAATATCAAACTTTTCGCACACTTCTTTGATTGTCATTTCATCGACTCCTTTCTCGTACAATCCTTAATACAACTGCAGTTTAAATCTTGAAGTTAACTCCAAGTCAAGATATTTTAAACATTTTATTTTGCGCAACTAAAAAAAAGAAAATCCACTTGCCGTATCGAATTGTGATACTACAAATGGATTCGTTTTTTATTTCTTCAGTGTGCTTATATGTACGCTTAACAAATAGCCCGTACACCTTAAAGCCTTCGACGAGGCCTTGGTAAAGCGCTGGCTTGAGCGCATCATCATCTAGGATGACCACTTCACAGTGGAACTCAAGTCCGGGCTGAAAATTGACATTGAAAGATAATACACATAGACGCACGAAACCCTCTCAGCCACGACAGCCGGGAGGGTTGTTTTTGTTCTATAAACTGGAAGTTATCTATTTCTCCTCTTCGTTAAGACCTAGTTCATTACATATTACTTGCTATCCCTGATACCTTATTCTTTCTACCAGCGTTTCCTTTTTCAGATTACTGCTTAAAACGCAG
>CAVCUC010000049.1:0-17005 GCA_963605225.1 bacterium | reverse complement strand
TCACCTCGCGATGAACACCCTTGCTGTTCAGCTATACACTTCCCACTATCTGGGCATGTTCGGGACTTGCACCCGTTAGAGCGCGCCCATGGCGCGCAAACTCAAAAAAGTCCTTGGATAAAGGACTTTTTTAACTTTGGGTATTATTCAAACTCAATTGTTCCAGGAGGCTTAGATGTAATATCTAGTAAGACACGGTTAACATGTTTTACTTCATTTACAATACGGCTCGAAATTACAGATAATACATCATATGGAATTTGTGCCCAATCGGCTGTCATGCCATCAATAGATGTTACAGCACGAATAGCAACAGCATAATCATATGTTCTTTGATCACCCATAACTCCTACAGAACGCATATTTGTTAATGCAGTAAAGTATTGCCAAATATCTCTTTGTAATCCTGCTTTAGCAATTTCTTCTCTTAAAATCGCATCACTTTCTCTAACGATTTCAAGCTTTTCCTCAGTGATTTCTCCTAGTACTCTAATACCAAGTCCTGGTCCTGGGAAAGGTTGACGCCATACCATCTCTTCTGGTAGACCAAGTTCTGTACCCACTTTACGTACTTCATCTTTAAATAAAGTATTTAATGGTTCAATTAACTTGAAGTCCATATCTTTTGGTAAACCACCAACATTGTGATGAGACTTAATTGTTTGCGCTGTTTTTGTACCAGATTCAATTACGTCTGTATAAAGTGTTCCTTGAGCTAAGTAATGAATCTTTTCTGTTGTAACAAGCTTCTTTACTTCTTCATCAAATGTATAAATAAATTCACTGCCAATAATTTTACGTTTTTGTTCTGGATCACTTACACCAGCTAGTTTTGTTAAGAAACGCTTAGAAGCGTCTACCTTAGTAAGGTTAATGTTCATGTTCTTACCAAACATTTCTACTACAGATTCTGCTTCACCTTTTCTTAATAGACCATGATCAATAAACATGCAATATAGATTATTACCAATTGCTTTATGTAATAACGCAGCTACTACACTACTATCTACACCACCACTAAGAGCTAATAATACTTTTTCATTACCAACTGTTTCTCTAATCTTAGTAATTTGATCATTAATGAAATTTTGCATTGACCAATTTGCGTCAGCTTTACAAACTTCAAATACGAAATTCTTTAAAATTTGTAAACCATATTCACTATTTCTAACTTCTGGATGGAATTGTAATGTATAAATCTTTTTATCATCATTAGCACTAGCCGCAAATGGACAAGTTTCGCTTGAAGCTACAGCCTTAAAGCCATCGGCTAATTTATCTACTTGATCACCATGACTCATCCAAACAATTTGTTTTTCTGGAGTATCTTTAAATAATGGAGAACTAGTATCAACAGTAATTTCTGTTCTACCATATTCTTTCTTTTCACACGCTTTAACACTTCCATTATTCATGAAATGTGTCATTTGCATACCATAACAAATACCTAAAATTGGTAATCCACTAGTAAAGATTCTTGGATCACATTTTGGTGCACCATCGTCATATACACTATTAGGTCCACCACTAAATACGATACCTTTAACATCTTGTAAAGCTAAGATATCTTCTAACTTCATTTCATTAGAATGTAATTCACTATAGACACCAAATTCACGAATTCTACGAGCAATCAATTGGTTATATTGACTACCAAAATCTAATACGATAATCTTATCAGCCATAACTACTTCACTTTCTCTGCACGTCTTAATCCAGCTTCTACAAATCCTTTGAATAATGGATGTGCACGGTTTGGACGGCTCTTAAATTCAGGATGGTATTGTACACCAATGAAGAAATCATTCTTTGTATTTTCAATTGCTTCTACAAGTTTTGTATCAGGAGAAGTACCAGAAATTAACATACCATTTTCAATAAATGCTTCTCTATAATCATTATTAAATTCATAACGGTGACGATGTCTTTCTGAGATTTCATTTGTGCCATAGCATTTTTCTAGTAATGAACCCTTTTGGATTACACAAGGATAAGCACCAAGTCTCATTGTGCCACCTTTATCCATTGTTTCATTTTGGTTTGCCATAAAGTCAATAATCTTATGTGTACTTAATTGATCAAATTCATTAGAGTTTGCATCACTATAACCTAATACATTTCTAGCAAATTCAATTGCTGCAATTTGCATACCTAAACAAATTCCAAAATAAGGAACGTCATTTTCTCTTGCATATCTTGCGGATTCAATCATACCTTCGATACCACGATCACCAAATCCACCAGGAACGATAATTGCATCAACATCCTTGAATTCTTCTTGTACTGTTTCTTTTGTTAAACCTTCTGATTCAACCCATTTGATGTCCACAAATGCACCACATTCGTATCCACCATGTCTTAATGATTCAACTACTGATAAGTAAGCATCATGTAAACGAACATATTTACCTACTAAAGCAACACGAACATGTTTATTACGAGAATGTACTCTCTCTAGCATTGCATTCCATTCTGTTAAATCAATATTAGGTGCGTCAATTTGTAATTCTCTACAAACAATATTAGAGAAGTTTTGTTCTTCTAACATAATTGGCGCTTCATATAAATCAGATACTGTTGTATTTTCGATAACACAATCACTCTTAACATTACAGAATAATGATATTTTACGTTTAACATCTTCTGGTAAATGCCCATCACAACGCGCAATGATAATATCTGGACGAATACCTGATACTTGTAATTCTTTTACAGAGTGTTGTGTTGGTTTTGATTTATATTCTTCACTACCTGGAATATATGGAACATATGTTACATGAATAAAGAATGTATCATGATGATTATTTTCAATACGGATTTGACGCATTGCTTCAATGAATGGTTGTGATTCGATATCACCTACAGTACCACCGATTTCAGTAATAACGACATCTGCTTGTGCTTTTTCACCTACAGAGTAAATAAAACGTTTGATTTCATTCGTAATGTGAGGAATGATTTGAACTGTTTCACCTAAATACTCGCCACGTCTTTCTTTTTGTAAAACATTCCAATACACTTTACCTGTTGTTAAATTAGAAAATTTATTTAGATTTTCATCAATAAAACGTTCATAGTGTCCTAAATCTAAGTCTGTTTCCGCACCATCATCTGTTACGAAAACTTCACCATGTTGATAAGGTGACATTGTACCTGGGTCAACATTGATATAAGGATCTAGTTTTTGAGAAATAACTTTTAATCCTCTTTGTTTTAATAAACGTCCTAAAGATGCTGCGGTGATTCCTTTACCTAAGCCAGAAACTACACCACCTGTCACAAATATATACTTCATATCTTCCTCCATTACAAACAAAAAATGAGACAATTAAATAAACGGAAAATTTGCCGTTTTTTTTATTGTCTCTTTTTGACTTGGTTATTATATTACATCGTTCAAACATTATGCAATATCATTTCACCATTTTAATCAATTAATTTTTACATTGTTCTAAGATATCACTTAATGTACTTTCATCCACATATCCTGGAGCATATCCTAAGACATTTCCATCTTCTTTAAAAAAGAATGATGTTGGGTAACCAGATACATTAAAGGCACTTACAACTTGTGCTCCTTCATCATATAAAACAGTCATTGTATACTCGTTTTCTTCCATGAAGTTTTGGATATATTCTATATCACCTTCACCACCTACATTAGGTGTAGCAATCAGAATGACTTCTACATCATCTCTTGTTTTGTGAAGTTCTTCTAGTGTTGGTAGTTCTTCTTTACAATATGTACACCATGTCGCAAAGAAATTTAAGATAACTGTTTTTCCTTTATAATCGGATAATGTTACAGCATTTCCTTCACCATCATTTAACGTAAAGGAATATTTTTCAATATCCGTTAAATCATCACTAGTTTCTGTTTCTGATACAACTGTTTTAGATGCATTTTGTAATACTTCTACCGATTTAAATCCTGTATAAAGCATGTAAATACCCATACCTAATACAACTACACCACCAATAATCTTTGTATAACGAACAATGTTTTGATGTTTTTTTAATAGAACTAATACTTCTTCAGTAAATAAGCCAATCAAAATAAAGATACAGATAAATCCCAATGTATATGCTCCAATATAAAGCCAACCAATACTAGCAGTAGAAGCTGTAGCACTTTTTACTAAAGCTGTCGCAAGTAATGGTCCAACACATGGTGACCAAGCAAAGCTAAAGAAGAAACCTAATAAATATGCATTTAGATATTTATTTTTTTGTGATTGAAAAGAAATGATTCGATGTTCTTTTTGTAGTGCTGGTATTTCGATAATTCCTAACGAAAATAAGCCAAATAAAATTAAGAGAAAACCACCTACTAAAGTAAAGATAATCGAGTGATTTGTAAAAAATAATCTTAGTGCACTTGTCCCTAGTCCTGCTAGAAAGAATACTGTAGATATTCCTAAAACAAAGAAGAATGTTCGAATCATTGTCTCAATACGAACTTTTGCTTGCTTCTCATTGAGTTTAAGATCACTTGTTAAATATCCTATGTATAAAGGTACTAACGGTAACACACAAGGTGAGAAAAATGACATTAGCCCTTCAACAAATAATGAAATACAATCTTTTATCATGCGGCTAGTCCACTAGGTAATAGATGACTTAAAGCTAGGATAAGAATTAAGATACCTAAAATAATTCTATAAATACCAAACACTTTAAAATCATGTTTTCTAATGTATTTCAGGAAACTACGAATAACAATTACAGATACAATAAACGCAACAATCATTCCTACAAGTAAGATGATTAATGCCGCAAAAGTAAATGGTGCTTGCATCTTAATAATTTTTAATAAACTAGCCCCAAGCATAACTGGTATTGCCATAAAGAATGAAAACTCAGTAGCTGTAGTTCTATTACATCCAACAATTGTTGAACCTAAGATTGTACTACCAGAACGAGATGTTCCTGGAATTAAAGCTAACATTTGGAAACAACCAATCTTAAATGCTGTTAAATAATCCATTTCTTTTACAGAAGTTACCTTTGTCTTTCCTACTTGTTTCATCACAATGAATAAAACACCATAGACAATTAAAGCAATCGCAACTACTACTGGAGTAGAAAACTTAGAGTCAATAAAATCATCTAATAAAACCCCTGCAATACCTGCTGGAATTGTAGCGACAATAATCTTAAACCATAGATTCCATGTTGTTTTCTTTTCTAAATTATTCTTCTTAGAAGAAAAAGGATTTAATTTTTCAAAATAAATTAACGCTACAGCAAGGATTGATCCAAATTGTATAACTACTTTATACATATCCCAAAATGCTGTGTTTTTAGCCGCATCATTGAATACATTTAACGGTAAAACTGTATTTAATAAAATCAAATGCCCTGTACTACTAATTGGTAACCATTCTGTAATACCTTGAACGATACCATATAAAATTGATTTAAATATTTCAAATAAGAATTCCATTTCTAATCTCCTTAAAGCAAAAGTATTATATCACACTAGCTAAAAGTGACACTTTAATATAGTTATGTTAGAATCTATTCGCATTTAAGAGGTGAAATATGGAATTAAAGCAACAAATTGAATCTTTTTTAAATAAAGAGGTTCAAAATGCATCATCTGAAGAACTATATGATGCATTACTACATTTAACAATGCAATTATCTAATGAACGCCCTGTAACACAAAAAGAAAAGAAGCTTTATTATATCAGCGCAGAGTTTTTATGTGGTAAACAATTAGGAAAAAACCTAATCAATCTAGGAATCTATGCTGAAGTTAAAAAGATTCTAGAAGAAAATGGAAAAGACTTAATTGATGTAGAAAACTATGAACAAGAACCATCTTTAGGTAATGGTGGTCTAGGAAGACTAGCTTCATGTTTCTTAGATTCTATTTCAACACTTGGCTATAGTGGTGATGGTATTGGTCTACGTTATCATTTCGGTTTATTCAAACAAGAATTTATCAATCACGAACAACATGAAGTACCAGACAAATGGATCACTTCTCCATGTCGTTTAACAAAAACAGATGTATCTTTCCCTATCGAATTAGCAGGAAAGACATATCATTCATGCATGTATGATATGGATATCTTAGGTTATAAAAATGGCCATACAAAGTTACATTTATTTGATTTAGATTCTATTGATGAATCAATCGTAACAGATGGTATTTCCTTTGATAAAAAAGATATCGCTAAGAACTTAACTCTATTCTTATATCCTGATGATAGCGATAAAGATGGTCAATTATTAAGAATCTACCAACAATATTTCATGGTAAGTAATGCAGCACAATTAATTATCCATGAACAAAAAGAGTTAAATCATGATTTACATGATTTAGCAAAATATGTTGCTATACAAATCAACGATACGCATCCTTCAATGGTTATTCCTGAGTTAATTCGTTTATTAATTCAAGAAGGATTCACAATGAAAGAAGCTGCAGATGTTGTAACAAACGTTTGTGGTTATACAAATCATACAATCTTAGCTGAAGCATTAGAAAAGTGGCCTATGGACTATCTAAAGGAAGTTGTACCACAACTTATGCCAATCATTACAGGCTTAGATTATGCTGTAGTATGTGCATATCATGATAATAAAGAATTAAATATTATTGATGAAAATAAACGTGTACACATGGCTCGTATGGATATGCATTTCTCACACTCTATCAATGGTGTAGCAGCATTACATACAGAAATCTTAAAGAATCAAGAATTACATCCTTTCTACAATATTTATCCTGATCGTTTTAACAACAAAACTAACGGTATTACATTTAGAAGATGGATTACACATTGTAACTTAACTCTATCTAATTATATTGATAGCTTAATTGGTGAAGAATGGAAGAAAGATGCTTCTAAATTAGAAGAATTATTAAAATATATCGATGATGAAGAAGTATTAAATAAATTAGAAGAAATCAAATACCAAAATAAAGTTGATTTAGCAAACTTCATCAAGAAGAAAGAAAATGTTGATATCGATCCTAACTCTATTTATGCTGTACAAATCAAACGTATGCATGAATATAAGCGTCAACAAATGAATGCTTTATATGTTATTCATGAATATTTAGAAATCAAAAAAGGAAACTACCCTGCTCATCCAATTACAGTAATTTTTGGTGCTAAGGCTGCTCCTGCATATATCATGGCAAAAGATATTATTCATTTAATCCTATGTATGCAAGAACTCATCCAAAAAGATCCAATTGTTTCTAAATACCTCAATGTTGTGATGTTAAAGAATTACAATATTGCTAAAGCTGAAAAGATTATTCCAGCATGTGATATTTCAGAACAAATTTCTTTAGCATCTAAAGAAGCTAGTGGTACTGGTAACATGAAGTTCATGTTAAATGGTGCTGTAACTTTAGGAACATTAGATGGTGCCAATGTAGAAATTAAAGATTTAGTTGGTGATGACAATATTTATATTTTCGGTAAAACATCAAATGAAGTTATCGACTTATATAACACTAGTGGATATCACGCTCAGGACTACTACAACAATAATCCAATGATTCATGAAGCAATTGATTTCATCACAAGTAACGAATTACTTGCAATCGGTAATGAACAATTACTAAACGATGTTAAAAATAACTTAATCTATAAAGATTGGTTTATGACATTATTAGATTTCGAAAGCTATGTTGAAACAAAGAACAGAATGATTTCTGATTATAACGATAGAGCAAAATGGAAGAGAATGATGTTAGTGAATATTGCTAAAGCAGGTTTCTTCTCAAGTGATAGAACAATTCAAGAATATAACAACGATATCTGGCATTTAGACTAAGATGAATAAATTAGAAAACTACTACGGTAAGTTCTGTGAAGAAAAACGGTTATTATCAAGACATGGTCAAGTGGAATACCGTACTTCTATGGCTTATATTCATAAGTATCTAAAACCAAACGACCATATTCTTGATATTGGTGCTGGTACAGGACGATATAGTGTAGCTTTAAGTAATGAAGGCTATGACGTAGATGCTATAGAACTAGTTAAATATAATCTTGGTGTATTAAAAGCGAAAAAAAGTAACGTCAAAGCATATCTTGGTAGCGCATTAGATTTATCTAGATATCAAGATAATACTTTTGATGTAACATTACTCTTTGGCCCAATGTATCACTTATTTGATGAACAAGATAAACTTCAAGCATTATCTGAAGCTAAAAGAGTCACTAAAATAAACGGGATTATCCTAGTAGCTTATGTCATGAACGAATATAGCATCATTATTCATGGTTTTAGAGACGGCTATATTAAGGAAGCGATACAATCAGGTAAAATTGATTCTAGCTTCCAAACACAAACGAACATCGATGATTTATATAGCTATGTGCGTTTAGAACAAATCAATAAATTCAATCAAGATTTAAATCTAGAAAGAATACAGATTATCGCTGCAGATGGTCCTGCCGACTATATGCGTCCAATACTAAATAAGATGGATGATGAAACATTTAAATTATTCATGCAATATCATTTATCTACTTGTGAAAGACAAGATTTAATTGGAGCTAGTTCTCATACATTAGATATTTTAAGAAAAGTAGATTAACAAAAAAGGTATATACCTCACACTTTATACGAGATATATACCTTTTCTTTATCCTAATCTTTTAGATATGAGCGCCAAACATAAATCGCATTGATATAAAACGCGATAGTAAAACAAAGTAAAATAGTAATTTCAATCATGTTTACTGACTCTACTAGTACACCACCATTTTGTTGAGAACTAACAGTAACGAAAGAAACAATGTCCTGTAAAGAATGTAAGAATACAATAGCCCACATATTTTTTGTTTGAATATAAATTCCAGCAAGTAATAGCCCTATCGCAAAGGCATAGCACATTTGAATGATTGAAGAAACTGTATCTGCGCCAACAAGAATATTTGCTAAATGAATTACACTAAAAGGTAAACTTGTAAGAATACCTGCAACAAGAAGTTTCTTTTTATCTTCTAATTTACGCATTGCGATAGATAAAGGAATAATTCTAAATACTACTTCTTCAGTTACTCCTGGCACAATACCACAAAGAATTGCATAAGGAATACTACCAATTGCCTCACCACTAAATAGATTACTTATAAGTACTATCGTACTAACTGTTAGCATACTCCAACCAAGCAAAATACCTTTTTTTAAATTGCTCGTTTTAAATAAATCTTTTAATTCATTTCTAAACCAAAATTGATGAAACAACAAAACTAGCATCATGAAGATAATCTGTGCAATACTTTTTGCGACTTCATTATCTTCCCCTAGAAGTGGATTGATTACTCCTAAAAAAAGAATATAAACTAATCCCACTAGTATTAGTCCTACAATCATTCCTATAAAAGGATGATCATATACAATATGTTTTCTACTTTTTTGATTCATTTTATTTCCATCCATTCTTTTTAATTACATGTTCCATCAAATAATAACCCATACCATCATGATTATTATCTTCTTTAGTTATATCATTTGCGATACGTTTTGTCTCATCGTTACCATTTGATAAACAAACACCCCAACCTGCTGTTTCTAGTAATTCATTATCATTCGTCATATCGCCAAAAGCCATCACTGTATCTAATGGAATTTGATTTGCTTCACAAAAATATTTTAAAGCATTTCCTTTGTTAATTCTTGCGTCCATAAATTCTAGCATCGTTGTTTGTGTCTTAAATGCTCTATATGGTTTTTCACCAAATGAAGCAACTCTCTCTTCTGCTAATGGCATAAGTTCTTCAGGCATTCTAAACATGATTTTAGAAATATCTGTTTCATATAATTCACTGATATCTTTCGCTACTCTTACACCTTGCAAGTTTCTTTTACTTGAAGCTTCCATTTCTTTATCCATTCTACTAGCTAGCATAATATCATCACGGTAAATAAATGGATTTAAGTTAAAAGGAGCCATCATTTCAATAATTTCTTTTACGTATTCTTTCTTTAATTTATAGAATTCTTTCTTTGTTTGATGAAGCGTGTCATAGATTTCACCACCATTTAAGCCAATAAATAGTTCAAATGATTGATCAAATCCCCATTTTTTTACACGGTTCAACATCGTTTGGTCCACACTTCTACCCGAAGCAATTCCTAAATAAACATGATGATTTTGTAAAATATGAAGTGCCTCTTTTGTTACAGGCATCATATCATGATTTGTATCATCTACTAATGTTCCATCAATATCTGCTACTACTAACTTAATATGATCAATCATAAGCATTCCCTCTTTGTTACAAATATCATACAACAAAAAAGACACGAATTTCTTCGTGCCTTACTTGTTATGCTTTTTTCTTTGCGGCTTTTTCAGCTTTTTCTTTTTCCCATAATTCTTTTGCTTTAGGAGCCCATTCCTTAGCATATGGAATTGTCTTCTTTGCAAGATCTTCTGGCATCTCTTTAGATACTAAATCTGTATTATGTGCACCAGACTTCTTAACCATTTCACCAAGTCTTGTTGGATTTTCTAACATTGGACAAGGTTGAAGCATGTTTTCGTTAAATGGTTGGTTCTCACGATATTGCATGAATAATGGTTGTCTTAAGCAATCTAATAAATCTTGATCTTTAATATTTGCTTGACTGTAATGGATAAATACACATGGTTCTACGTCACCATTAGAGTTGATGTGACAATAGTTTCTACCACCAGCAATACATCCACCGATGTACTCACCATCGTTTTGGAAGTCAATTGTGAAAATTGGGAATGGACTTTCTTCAGAACGAATATATCTTACTCTGTTATATACATATTCTCTTTCTTCTGGTCTTAATAGTAAGTCAGGTGAAGCATCTGCACCAACTGGCATATAGTGGAAGTACCAAGCAACTTTCGCACCTTTTTCAATTAACATATTAATGAATTCATCACTAGTAACTTCTTTATAGTTTGCATGTGTATAGCAAATTGAAACGGCAAATACGATGCCATACTTCTTTAATAAATCTAATGCTGCAAGTACTTTGTCATAGCATCCTTCACCACGTCTAGAATCTGTGGACTCTTTACTACCTTCAATAGATGGAGCAAATGAAATATTACCAAGTCTTACAACTTCTCTACAGAATGGTTCATCAATTAATGTTGTATTTGTAAAGATGTGGAAATAACAATCATTGTGTTTTTCTGCTAATTTCAAGATATCTTGTTTTCTTGTTAGAGGTTCACCACCTGTTAACAAGTACATATAAATACCAAGTTCTTTACCTTGTGTAATGATCTTATCCATATCTTCATAAGATAAAGCTAATGTATGACCATACTCAGCTGCCCAGCAACCAGTACATGCCATATTACAAGCTGACGTTGGATCAAATAAGATTGTCCAAGGAATATTACAATTGTATTTTTCTTGCATCTTCTTTTCTTGAGGTAATCCTAGTAATGCAGAATTAATAACAAAGTCTTCCATGAATTTTTCAATACAATGAGGATCAATATCATTAAAGATACCCATCACATACTTGTACCACTTATTATCTTTGTCTGATAAAACATTTTTAACAAATGCTAGTTGTCCAGGCATTGCCTTAGTACCACCAGACTTTTCTAACCAATCAATAATTTGTGGAATATGTTTCTCAGGATTTTTTTGTAAATATCCTAAAACCTGCTTAGCGCCAAAAGCTTTTACGCTTTCTGAAAATGTTCTTGCCATATAAAATGTTCTCTCCTTATGTTCATTTTCAATTTATCACAACCACAAAAATGATTACATTTACACATTTTGAAATCTGTATAAAATAGTATTGATTAATAAAGGAGA
The DNA here is from genome assembly GCA_963605225.1 of bacterium. Taxonomy (GTDB): domain Bacteria; phylum Bacillota_I; class Bacilli_A; order Erysipelotrichales; family Erysipelotrichaceae; genus Bulleidia. The sequence goes on along the minus strand of CAVCUC010000049.1, from coordinate 5,204 downwards.
ATTTGATGAAATACCCAAAATTTATTAAACAAAACGGTACGATAGGTATTTGTGCCCCTAGTGCAGGTATTGGTGATAAAAGTGAAGACTTTGATGTTGCAGAAAAAGTATTAAAAGAACATGGTTACCATATCTTAGAAACTAGTTCTGTAAGAAGTAAAGAATTAAGAAGTGCTGATGCAAAAACACGTGCAAAAGAATTAAAAGAATTATTTACAAACGATAAAGTTGATATTGTTATGGCTGCAGCAGGTGGTGATTTCTTATACGAAATGCTTGGTGAAACAGATTTTGATACAATGCAAAAAAATCCTAAGTGGTTACTTGGTATGTCTGATCCTACTAGCTTATTATTTACTTATACCGTTAAATATGATGTAGCGACAATGTATGGCATGAATGCTGGAAGTTTTGATTTAAATCCATATCATAAATCACTAGATAATTGCTTATCTTTAATCGAAGGAGATTTAGTTAAACAAGAAAGTTATGATTTTATTTCTTCCACAAAACGATTCTCTAGTTTACCTGAAGTGTTTGATAAACCAAATTATTGGAAATCTAATGTTACAAGTTGTCATACTAGTGGAAGATTAATCGGTGGCTGCATGGATGTTTTAAAAGATTTAATTGGCACAAAATTTGATGACATGAAAGGCTTTAATGAACGTTATAAAGAAGATGGTGTCATTTTCTATGTGGAAGATTTTGCCTTAACTTCTGAAGCTTTCTACCTAACATTACTACAAATGAAGTATGCTGGTTGGTTAGATGCAGTTAAAGCAGTTATTGTTGGTAGAACATTATTTGGTTCAACTAATGGCACAAATCTTACATATGAAGAAGCTTTACAAAGAGCTTTAGGTGATATTCCTTATTTCTATGATGCTGATATTGGTCATACTATTCCAACAATGACTTTCATCAATGGTGCAATCTGTCACTTTGATTATGAAGATAAAAAAGCTTCATTATCTTTCGAACTAAAATAATATGCAAATTATTGTTAAATCATTTGATGAATTAACTCCTATTGAGTTATATGAAATACTGAAAATTCGTACAAGTATATTTGTTGTTGAACAAAATTGTCCTTATCAAGAAGTAGATGGATTAGATAGAAATTCTTATCACGTAATGCTTGTAGAGAATCATCAAATCAAAGCATATTGTCGTGTCATTGATGCAAATAATCCATTTCATAAAGTTTCTATTGGACGAGTTTTATCTACAGAAAGAAGAAAAGGATACGCTACTCAAGTCGTACAAAAAGGAATTGATATCGCACTTGAACAATATCAAGCTTCAGAAATCATAATCGAAGCACAAACTTATGCAAGAAGTCTTTATGAAAAACTTGGTTTCAAACAAATCTCTGAACCATTTCTAGAAGATGGCATCGAACATATCAAGATGAGTTATACAAAAGATGTAAGTGATTAACCTACATCTTTTTTTACTATACTAACTCTCTTAATCTTTCTTTTTCTTCTTCACTAGTAAATGCACCATCAATTGCATTTAACATCATGATATGAATTTCATCATCTGTAAAATTCATATATTTTTTCACTTTATTAATTTCTTCTTGTAATGTTGTTCCAGATAAAGAACGATTATCTGTATTAAGTGTTACTTTAACACCTTTGTCAAATAAAGGTCTTAAGCAATGTGATGCATATGTTGCTTGATTATGACATTGAATATTTGATGTAACGCATTGTTCTAAAACAACTTGTTTATCGATTAATTCTTGTACAACATGTTCATCTTCTAAGGCGTGCCCTCCATGCCCAATACGATTAGCACCTAAGGCTAAAGCATCATGTACATTTGAACTAGGTCCAGATTCTCCAGCGTGCAATGTAATTGGCACATTGTTTTCCTTCGCTATAGCAATAGACTTTTGATAGTTTTGATAAGGTACTAATCCTTCAGCCCCAGCTAAATCTAGGCCACATACTCCTTTACCATAGTATTTAGCCGCAAGTCTAGCTGTTTCTAAATTCACTTCACTATCCCCTACTTCATCACACATCATGCAAAGAATGAGTTGAATTGTAATATCTGGATATAACTTTTTCGCTGTTTCAACACCTTTAATACAAGTTAGAACTGCATCTTCTTGTGTTAAGCCTTTTTGTAAGTGTGCTTGTGGTGCAAATCTAACTTCTGCATAACATATATTATCTTTTTCTAAATCATGAATGCATTCAATCATTGATTCATATAGAGCTTCTTCATCTTGTAATATCGCTAGTGGAAACTTAAAGTGATCAAGAAAAGTTTCTAAGCTAACATTATCACTTGGTACAGGCATTTCTTTAGCAAATTCCTCATAGCTCATATTCCCTGGAATAATATTTCTATTTTTTGCTAATTCATAACTTTTTTGTACATTTAATGAACCATCAAAATGGCAATGTAATTCTACATATTTTTTCATCTTTCTCCTCCTACAAGAAAAGAGGTCTAACCTCTTTTCCTTATTTAACAAGTTCTTTTAATGTTTTACTTGCTTTAAAACTAGGTACTTTCGTTGCGCTAATTTTAATTCTTTCACCAGTTCTAGGACTAACCCCACTACGTTCTTTTCTTTCTTTTACAGTAAATTTGCCAAAGCCACTAATTTCTACTACACCACCATTTTTTAGTGTGTTACCAATTGAATCGAATATATTATTTACGATTTCTGATGCGTCTTTTTTTGTTAGATTATGACTAGTAACTAGTTCTTCGACCATTACTTTTTTTGTAAGAGTCTCGCGATCATTTAACATTTTCTTTCTCCTCTAAATATCATTCTTTTCTTTATTTTAACTTGAAGAATATAAAATGCAATATTAGAGCATTGCAGATAGGATACTAATCAAATCATAAGAAGAAATAATTCCTAGTGGTTTCTCCTTTTTATCCCCTGTTTTTGTAATGATAATAAATGGTGTCTTCTCTTTATTTTCTATACATTTTTCAAATAATATAATCACATCACTAATCGTACTTTTTTCATGAATAAATATCACACGATCTTGTGTATGACCATCTATCACTTCTAATAAACATTGATTTTGAAAGACATGATTTAATCCCCAATAAGCAATTTCTTCCATTGTGATTAATGTTAAAAACTCTTTATCACGATATACAGGAAGTTTTGTGAGATTCGCATTTTTCATTTGATCAAAAGCTTCTTGTATTGTTTCTTTTTCATCAATGATACATACCGGTTTACTTGCATAATTCAAAGCATATTTACCTGATTGTAATACTTCAGCAATATGTTCAATATTTTCTACTGTACGATTACTTGGCTCAGCAATAATTTCCATTTCATCATCACGTTTATGTACAATTGCATTTCTTAGTTCATTGTATTCTTTTAAATCAGCATAATGACGATTAACAAGCTTATTTTGTTTTGCAGTAAAAGATAATAATTGAGAAAAAGGAATATATCTTTTAGAATGATTGATTTCATTTAATGACTTCTCAATAGAAGCGTAAGCATTTAAAAATCTTTCTGAATTAAGCATATTATTCCTTTGTATAAACCGTTTTAATTGCTTCATAAATATTTTGAGCAACAGAAGCGATACTTTCATCACTCATATATGTATCAACATCACTTTGAGAGCTAACATACATTCCTTCAATCTGTACTACTGGAATATCCGTCGCTTCCATAAATTCCATTGTTTCGTATTCATACTCTGTTTCATCTGTAATATCTACATATTTAATGCTATATTCGTTTTCTTTGACTAGCTCATAGTAAGCATAACAAACTGTACTATTTTCTAGTTTTTCACCAATTGCACTAGCAACTTCTTTACTTTTATCATGTCCTTTTTGACTCGTTGGTTCAGCAATAATATGTGTTCCTGATAAACTTGAATCCCCACTATAACTAGCATGTATCGTTAAAATTAAATCTGCTTTTTTGCTAGCGTCGACTCTTTTTCCTAATGTTTTATCTTCATCAGCGTTATGCGTTAATATTACTTCAAATTGATTATCTTCCTTAAAAAGAGTATTGAGTTGATCTACCATCTTAGAAGTATATTCATATTCAGTAATGATTCCACTATAGCCTGGATTACTATTATCGTGACCTGCATCTAGTGCAATAATCACTTTATCATTACGGTTAGATAAACAAGCTAAAAAGACTAATCCTGAAATACAACATATAAGTAATATGATGCATATTCCTAAAAGAATCGCTATTTTCGATAATTTTCTTCTACGTTTTTTTCTTTTCTTTGTCATCTGATTTTCCCTTCAATATCTTCTAATATTGCTTCATTAGATATTGTTTTTAATATTTGTTTTACTAATACTTCCATATCTTGGTCTTCACGATAATCTGCTTTACTCATAAAATCAGCTCTTTTCTCGTGAATTAATTGTTGAGCTGCCTTACTTGGTTCTTTTAGACTTGGATTATACACAGCAATCGATTTACCATTATATTCTCTTACAAGTCTCATACAAGGCACATCTGTTAGCCCATCCGCAATATAAATCATACGTTTAAATGGAATTGGTCTTTCTGATGGTTTAACCCATGTATTTAAATCCGTGTCATTGTTTTCATCTAAAACTTGTTTATTAATACGGAAGATATATTGTGTTTTGGTTGTATAATTCACAATTACTGCAGGCCACTTAGCAATACCATCTTCATCATAAAAATATCTACATGCATAAATTTTCTTAAAATGTTGTGCAATATCAACACTTTCAATAATCTCACTCATCCCACTAGATATAACATAATGTTCTACTTCTAAATCTAGTTCTTTACCATATGCGTTAATTCTTTCAAACCAAGTTTCTACTCCTGGATATAATTGAATTTGTTTTCCTAATGGAAAGAAATCTTCTTTTCTTAAAGGTTGTCCTTGATCGGCAAATTTCTTTTGTAACAAATACAAATATGCACTAATACAATCCATATGATGTTTTTTGCTTAATTCCCCAACTTCTTTCCAAAACAATCCTGAATCGCTATATCCTAAATGTGGTATAAGACTATATTCTTGCATATCTTTATCACACAATGTCTTATCAAAATCATATAAAATCGCTACTTTTTTCATGTCTACTATTATACAACAAAAAAAGTAGCATTTTTTTACGCTACTCTTTCTTCTTATACATTTAATAAATATTTATGCCCTATGATTCTTTAAATTAAATAA
>CAVCUC010000048.1:0-17619 GCA_963605225.1 bacterium | reverse complement strand
TCTGATTTATCTTTTAAATTATTTAAGTAATCATTTAAATCATCTAATTGTTCAAATGTACAATCTAGATTAATGATAGAGCCTAGTTCTTTGGCATCTTTAAAAGAATCAACTAAGTAATTAGCTAATTCAAGGTACTTATCTAAATAGTGTTCATATTCTTTCTTTAATGGCGAAGATTCTCTTATTTCTAATACATTTACTTTTGTTTCTTTAGATAGAATTCTTCTATTATATGATCTAGCTTTCATCATTAATGCAAAATATGCTAAATGATATGCTCTTTCATCTATCTCTAGACCATATAAGTTATTTTCTAAGATACTCTTAGAAGCATCTCTATCTGAATATCCATTGTCTCTGTATATATCCATTAATACATCAAATGCATAAACTAGTATATGTCCAGATCCCATACACGGATCAATCACTTTAATATCTTCTGGTTTTAGTTTTGCATGTTCTGCTTTAATTTTATTTAATTGTTCGATAACTTCTGATTCTTGTTCAGCTTCTTCTAAATAGTATTTCCAATTATCGTGATTAAAGTTAGGATGACCATCTATCCATAATCTTCCTAATGAATTTTCAGTCATATAACGAACAATCCAATCAGGAGTAAACAATTGTGTAGCTGCAGGAATATCATCTTTTGAATATTCCTTCTTCTTCATTACGATATCTTTTAATTCTGAGTTGTAGTACTGATACATCCAACCAATGATTTGTACTTGATCTTTAAAGCTATCTTCATCAATATCTTTAATTAATCTATCTAGTACACTATCTTCTTTTAATAAGTTATCAGGTAGTAATAAAGCCTTATAGTCTTTAATAGAAGTAAACATATCTGGAAGATACTTATTCATATCGTTACAGATTGTTAATAACAAGTATTTATATAAATCTTCTTGATTGTTATTTTGGATAAAATCAAATACTTTTTGTTTATCTAAATTATCTATATCTAGATGAATTGCTTCTGTTAATATTTCTGGTTTAAATTCATTATTCTCATTCGTAAAGATTCTTACTTTTTGTGGAAGATAGTTATTTACTTCCATATATCTTAAAGCGATAAATCTATTAAACCAAGTATAAGCAATCTCTTCTACTACATGAATAAAACCATTCTTATTTACTTGTATAATCAAATCATTCAATTGATTCTTTTCATCATTAGATAATAATCTTCCATTTACTGAAACAGTATTTAAACTTGGAACACTATCTTTTGTCACTTCATACTCATATGCTTTTTGTGTTATTTGTTTGATTAATTCATTTCTTGCCCATACTGCATAGTTCTTTATTACATTCTTATTCATCGTTTAATCCTCATTTAGTTTAATAATATAGATGGTTGTAGAATCAAATCATCTAAACGTTCTTTTACTTCTTTTTGTTTATTTCTTACAATTTCTAATTTACTTTTTAATGAAGGATTTCCTTCATGAATAGCTTGCATAAACATTTTTTCTGAAGTATTAAAAGCTTCTAATGCTGTATTTAAATCATCTAACTCTTCTTGTTTTCTCGAAGAATAGTCTTCTCCTACTCGAAGAAATATCTCTGCCTTTGTATGTGCACATGAATCTAATTTTTCTGCAACACGCATTGCATGCCAATACAAATCATTTGCTTCTAGAATATTTTGCTCAACATAATATCCATTTTTATACATGTCTCCTATTAGATACATTGAACGAGCACTGAAATCTGTTAGAGCGCTTTTTACTAAATTATAAAATGCCTTTTCATAATCTTGTTTTACACCACGACCATAATAGTAGCATTCTCCTAACATCACATTAGACTCTCCAATATTTTCTTCTTTTGAAAAATATTTAAATGCTTTAGCATAATCAACATGATTATATCGTTCAAAATAATACAAACATCCTAGTTCAAAAGAGGCATATGGCTCTTTAATTTGATAATAAGCGTCACGCAAAGCTTTTTCGATAAAATAGAAAATGTCATCACACATCATATGAGTTTGATCAGCCCACATCAATTCTCTGGCAATTACTTTAGGAGGAACAGATGTCTGCATATTTTCATGATCTAAATATTTATTTATAATATCGAATGTTTCGCTATACATATTATATGGATAATATGCATCAACAAGTCTTTCATAAGCATCAATATGCGTCATCATCATTTCTATTTCTTTTTTCATAGCTATACAATCTTTCTATTATCGAATTTCTATTTCTTCATCATCATTGATATAACTTAATAATTTATTTTTAATCTTAGCAAGATACTCATCTACATCTCTTGCACTTGTTAAACTTGCTTGGTCAAATACGACAACCCTTTCTACTTTTCTAACTTTCTTTTTTGATATTGGTTGAACAACTGTATTAGGTCTATTTGGACTTGTTGTTTGATTTAAGATAGAATCCATATTTTTAATAACAGCATCTTTTAAACTAACAATTGTGTTCTTTTTAGCATCTAATACCACTAAGTTAGTAATACGTTCTATTTCTTGTTTCTTAGTATCAAATTGTTGTTTTGCATAATCTAAAGAATTCTTTAGTTTTTCATCACTATTAGCTTTTAAAACTACTTCGTTATAACAATCATCAATTAGTTTAATAACTTCTTTTTTCTTTTCTTCAACAACCTTATTTCTTTCTGTATTAATTACAGAGATACAATCATTTAATTCAGGAATACGATTATATTTAAAGTTACTTGTGATTCTAGTAATATCTTTTATCTTATCTATTGTGCTTGCAATTTCTGGAATATTCATCAAATAATCTTTTTCATCTCGTTCAACAGAATGTCTTAAAGATACTGCACTATCAAATAATCTAATTTGTGTAGAATAGAAATTCTTAACAGATTGCATATCGTCTTTACTATCCAATAAATCATCTTCTAAGGTAATAATAGTATCAATAAGCGCTATATTATCATTTTGTGCTAACAATACTTTTTTAATTAAGCTAATTGCGTTTGATATTTCTTGAGAACCAGGATGAGCAACTGAAAGGTTTTGATTTGCCATTTTTTCTAAATTTACTTTTTCTTCACTAAATTTATTGACAATAAATCTAACCAAACCATCCTCATCTGCAGGAACATCCATAACTTCAAAATACTCTTTTAAAATATCCTTTACTTTCTTCATTTTAGAAGAAGAAATTGTTTCTCGAATAGATATACTAGTAGAACCTGTTTCTGATTTTTTACGTAAGAAGTCCACCAATTGATAATCCGTTGGTTGAATTGTCTGACCAGAATGTTTAATTGTTACCTTTTGATCATGTATTAATTTTGCGACAACATATGCTACATCAATCTCTCTCCAACCATTTGGAATACTTTGATACCGTGATTGAATATCCGTCATTGTTAAATGAAGTCCCATTGCTGCACTTGTTTCTAAATAGTAACACACTTCCTCACAAGCTAGTTTATTTGATTCAATCCCTTTAAGTTCAGATGTTTCCCCTTTTAAAAGAGCACGAATATCTGCTTCACTATTTGCTTGATCATCAATTAATGATAAGCCTGAGTAAGTACGTTCAACTAAAATTGCTAAAGCATTATCTAAAACCGCTTTTACACTAGCACCTGATAATGGAACTACTTTTCCACCAATATAGAATCTTCCATGAATAATTGCTTCACTTAATTTTTCCTTAACTTCATTTTGAAGACGACGAGATTCTCGTTGCTTATTTGTAATTATGTCTTGGATAGATTGTGGTAATTGACTCACATTCTTTTGTTTAATATACTTTTCAATTTTTAATGCATTTTCAAGGTCACTAAAAATAGAATATTCATTGGATAATTTACAAATTACTTCAGGATCTGTTGAGTCGGTAAGTAGTTTCAATTCGTCGCTTGCATCATTAGCTTCTGTGATAAAACGAAGTTTCATTCCACCTGTAGTAATACCGTGGTTTTGTTCATCAACTGATTTATCAAAATCAAAATCATATTGATACCCATTCTTTGTATATCTATATTTCTTTGTTGTATAAATATCATCAAAAATGATATTAGAGATTTGACTAATAACATTTACTGCTTCAATTGTTTGATTACTAATTTCACGAGCAATATCTTGTTCCTCATCTGTCAAGAATTGATATACATCACCATTTCTAGAAATATAATTTTGTTTTTGAAGACGTTCTAATGATTCAACAACTTGTTTTCTTAATACAATCTTATCTACTGTAATATTGTCTGCCATTAAGATTGTTAAGTTTTCAATATTTGATTTAATATCGTCAATATAACGAATTAAATATAATAGCTTTAATAAATTAACATCTTCTATAGTTAAGCCATCATCATTATTAGCAGCTTTTTCCGCTCTTTCGATAACAGAACGGACAGAAGTATCTAAGAAACTATGTAATGTATCATAGAATGCATACATAGGAACTAATGTTAATTCATTTTTATTTTCAATACGTTGAGCAGATTCTTGGAATCCATTCAACATGGATCTTTCACCACTAGATTGATGTTTACCAGCATGACCATGTTTACGAATTTCATTAAACACTTTTTGCATGATTGTGAATTGATAAGGGACAAAAGGGAAAATACGAGTAAATTCATCTTCAGATGTATATCCTTTGATATCTTTAACTTCCGTATCAAAAGCATATAAATTACTTAATACATTTTCATTGTTTTCATATACACCATTTAAGATACTATTTGCATCATCTGTTTTTGTAAGTAAACGCTTTTCAATGACTTCACCAACTGAAGAAGAAGTTAAACTTAAACGAATTGCAAAACGTGCCATAATACGAGAAAACTCATCTGTACGTATTTTTATCATATCATCTAGTGCTTCTTGACCAGTCGCTATAATCCATACTTGTCCATTACAAACAGAACCTAACTTTTCAATTAAAGACTGTAAGTTAAGAAGCATACTTGTGTTTGTACCAATATATTGACCCGCTTCATCAATCATGAATAACAATCGGAAACCTTTTGGTTTTGTATCGACATATGCTTTAATTTCATCTACTAGTTGACCAATTGAAATATCAGCTGTTTCTGTTCCATCAAACCAATGTTGAGCTGTTGTTTCATTCATAATATTCGCTTGTACTAAAGCATCAATAATATCTTGTTCAAAGAATTGATACTCTGCACGAGTATTTTCCCATGAATCACCATTTAATACTTCATAAGCAGACTTAAAAGTTTCCATCTTGCCTTGTTTAGTAATAAATTGTTCTAACTTTGCGAGTTTTAAGTCATTTCCATAAAACCCTAAATGATCATAGAATACTTTAGCAAATACTTTTAATACTGCAGTATCATCTTTATGCATTGAACCTTCTACATCAATATTAAATAGAATTGTTTCAGTAGGAGCTTGAGTAGCTTTTCTTACATTCATAAAAGTAGCTTCATCGTCAAACTTCTCATCAAAATAATCTACTGTTTTCTTACCGTCAATTTCTTTATTTTCTAAGAGATACGATAGCATTTTTAAAAAGTGAGATTTACCACTTCCAAAGAAGCCAGTAATCCAAACACCAACATTGTTTGTAGACGTATCAAACGATTCACTGTACTCATTAAAGAATTTCGTAAAATGTTTTTTCAATTCTGATGTAACAACATATTCTTTTACTTCTTGTTTAATAACTTCTTCTTTTTCTTGTTCAACTTGGACGACGCCATTAATCGTACGATCAATGTCATCTTTAAACATATCTTTTATTTTCATATTCCCCACTCCTTAAATCATATTGAATGCTCTGTAATATTCATTTGGTTTTAATTGGTTGAATAGTTTAACGTAGTGACCATCGAATGATCCCGGATATAAAACAACAATTGGTTTATCATTCATATCTTCTTGCAAAGTATTTAACAATGCATGAACTCTCATAAATGGAAATACTTTACCAACTCCTGTAATTAGTAACAATTCTTTATCTTCGCCAAAATTATCAATTATTTTTTTAGCAAAGGTTTTTGCATCACATGATTTTTCAAATTGCTTTTCTAAGAATTCCTTTCCACGCTTTTGTTCTAATTGTGGAATTCTATCTAATATTCTCTTATCTTCACATATCGATAAGAATGTTTCATATAAATCTACAATTTGAATATTACACTTTAAGTTTTCTTCTTTTAAGTGTTCGTAAAAGTAACGTACTGCCATTTCTTCACTTGGTTTATAGCAGAACATTTGAATATTCACTTCATTACTTAAACCTTTACCTTGAAGGAAATCTTCATCTTGTATTCTCTTTTTTAATAAATCTAATCTCTCTGTAATACTAGCCATAAATCCTCCTAGAAGCATCCAAACGCAACTAATGCTTTTTTATTACCTGTCGCAAGAATTGCTTCTTTTAAAGTTAAGTCTAAAATCACAGTATTTAATACTTCACTTCTCGTGTTATCTAAATACCCTACTTCTACTAATATCTTTTTTAATACTTGTTTACATTTATAAATTGTTAGTTCACTCCAAGAAGCTACTGTATCATTTTGTTCTGTTAATCTAGTAAAGAATGAATTTAGATCAAGCTTTGTAAATGACATGTCTTTTACTCTATATTTTTCACCAATAACTGTAATCATAAAGTCCCATACAAGTCTGTAGTAATTCATCATCAGAAATAAACATGCTTGTTTTGCTACATCACTACTGCTATTAGATACAATATCTACAAATTCACTTTTGTTATCTACGGCATTAAAGCGAGATAAACAAACTTCACATATATTCCCAAGCATCTTTTCTGTAGGATATTGAAATAGATTATTCTCTACTATTTCTTGTTTAACCTCTGTATCTGGTTTTCCTTCATTTAATAATCGTGCAACAATTCTCATTTCATGAAATAAAAATTGTTCGCGAGTTATTGTTCTATATTTAGTTTGTTCATTCATTCCTCAATTACCTCACTATTTCCACAACATCATCAAAAGTACAATCTAAGCAATTGCATATCTTAATTAATGTTTCCATGGATACTGTTTCATTTTTAGATAGCTTAGCTAAGGTAACTGGAGTAAGACTAGCAGCTTTTGCTAAATCTGTTTTTTTCATTCCTTTATCAATTAAAAGTTTAAATAAGCGATTATAACTAATTTGCATATTTTATCCCACTTTCATTGCTATTATTATACTTCTTCCATATACTCTTTTCGATATATTTAGTATGTTTTTTATAAGAATTACTATCAAAAAAGAAAGGACGGTATCACCGTCCAATGTAAGTACAATTACCTTTTCAATTATTTCAATATAGTTATCTATCTTCAAGTCTTTCTAATAATTTCTTTAGTTTACGAGTAGTCATTGTTTTGTTGTAATTTAAGCTATCGTCAGTGATATGTAGTACAGGATATGTAGGATGCTTTGTTTTTAAGATAAAGTGATTTTCTATTAACCAATCGATGATGACTTCTATATCTTCTCGACTAACATCTTTTAATATTCCATATTCTTTTACTTGATTTAAATTATTTCTAAATATCTTTTTACTATTAGATCCACGTAATACATCTACTAGTGTTGTTGTACCATAATACTTCTTTTCGCTAATGTGATACAAACAATTTAGAATCGCATATACGACCTCATTTAAATCTTTATTTTGATACAACACTTTCTTTGTTTCTGCTTGTACAATACTAACTTTTTCTTCTTCTATTACTTGTTGTTTAGGCTTACTTAGCTTTTTGGATAAGCTAACTAGTTCTTGTTCAAGAGGTGGTATATTTACATCTATTAGATTAAACATTTCATAGTATTCTCTAGAAGATATACTACGGTTACAACCAAGACCATCGTTTGTATAGTTTGTACAACCTAAGAAGAATTCTTGTCTTTTCTTTGCGCTCTTTACGATTAAATAACCATCTCTACAAGAATCACATTTAATAATCGATAACTTACCTGCTTTATATTCATTAGTCATAAAGCCACATACTTCTGGTTCATTTGTACAAAGATATAGTCTTAAACCATAAGCATTCTTATAACGATATTGCAAAGGATAGCCACAAATAGGACATACTTTTCTAGCAATAGGACTCGACGCGCTTTCTTCATTCCAATTACCTTTTAAAACTACATTTTTATAATCATTCTTTATTTCTAATAAGAATTCTGAAGGATTACTCATCGGTGCAACAATATATACCCTATTCTTTGTTCTTGTTAGAGCAACATAGAATAATCTTCTTTCTTCAGCATATTCATAAGAACGATCTTCTTTAACAACTAATGATAATACCGGATCATCTTCTATCTTTGCTGGAAAGCCATACATTTCATTACGACCATTTAGAATAATGACATTATCATATCCTAGTCCTTTAGAAGCATGTGCTGTCATAAAGGTAATATTTAACTTAGGATGTTTAACACATCTCACTTTACTTCCTCGATCGATATATTCAAATAATCCTGTTCTTTCTAAGTGATCTCCATCAAATCCAAAGCGACCAATCAATAAAATCGAAGAATTTAAAGGTTTACCTTCTTGTTTGTTATATTCAACGATTTGATCAAGTGCTTTTACTACAGCAGAAGCTAAAGCATAATCTTTTCCTGTTTTTCTATCTGCATTTTTCGCTTTATACGACTCATCATAGGTATAAATAATGACAGGATCAGTAATTGATTTATTTGATTTTAAGTCTTTCGATATTTGTGACTTATTCTTTTGTACAAAGTTTCCTGCTATATCAATCACTTCTTGTGAGTTACGGTATGTATTTACAATTTTAAGTAACTTAGCATAACCCATCTTCTGTTCAAATTGGGTAAACAAAGAGATATCTGATCCACTAAATGCATAAATCGATTGCCAATCATCCCCTACTGCTATAATCTTCGCATCAGTCACTTCAGATAATGCTGTTACTAGATCATATCTTTGTTTAGATATATCTTGATATTCATCAACGATAATATATTTGAAGTCTAGCTTCTTTTTCATCTCTTTGACTTCTTTTAAGATTCTAGCTGATTCATTGATCATATCTTCAAAGTCAACCGCATTATTCTCTTTTAGATAGCGTTCATATTCCAAGTAACAATCATTACAAATATCTAAAAATAATCTTGTACGTACATTTTGTGTTGAATGAGCCATACGATTAAAATCTTCTGCTTTATAACCATTTGTCTTAAAGTTACGAATAAAACGACAAACTAAATTCACTAACTTTCGGATATAACGATTCTCTTCAGAAGCGACTAACTTTTGCATAATTTCTTGGTTTGAGCGAGGATGAAGTTCAAATCCATTATTCTCTAGTTCTTCTTTTAAGTGATCAATAAGAGGACGATGATCATTATAAGATGAGAAAGTATAGATAAGTTTTGTTCCATGAGCACGATGTAGTTTCACCTTATCATTAATTGCCTTTTTATATGCTTGTAACTCATCATCACTAAAGCGATTACTCTTACCATCTTCACTAATACCAAAATGTTCTAAATAAGCTACTTTATCTCCTTCTTTGATTATAAAATCAGGAGTATAAGGCTTTTTAGAAAACATAATGTCATATGGATACATTGGTTCATATTCATAATCTATTTGATTCAAATAGAAAAAGTTGGCTATTTCTACTTCTTGATATGAACGCATCACTTCATTTTGTATCGTAACCATTTTCTTTGTACGTGTATCAATGACTTGTCGCTTAAAATCTTCTAAATCACTTCGCATTGTAGAATAGTTTGATTTAGCAATAGTATTAAAGAATGCATTTAAATCATCACCTTCATACGGTGCATCAAAATAAGAACCAAAGAATAGAATCAAATTATTCACTAAACTCGTATTTGTTAATACAGAACTTTTAAAATAATCTAACAAGATAAAATATAGCTTTGCTGAATCTAAAATATTCAATTTTTCTTGTGATTCTTTATGTAGAATTGCATTACCTGTAGAATGAAATGTCGCAATTGGACAATCAATTTTCATATCTTTATTTAGCTTATCTCTTAGTTCTTGTACTGCTTTATTTGTAAAAGATACAACTAATATTTGTGAAGGATCAATTTGTTTCTTTTCAACAAGATATTTTACTTTTGCGGCTACTGTTGTTGTTTTACCAGCACCAGCTCCTGCAATCACAAGACAATAATCTTCATCTGTAAGAATCACTTTTCTTTGGTCATCATCTAATCTAATGTTAGGATCTACTTCTTCTAAGATATGATCTAAATAATCTTTTTCTTTTATTAATTCTTGTCGAATATAGTTGTCATTATGTTGATCAACAATTTTTTCAAAGTTTTTATATTGAGCTATCGTATTTTTCGCTTCTTTTACAGAAATATGATTTTTAGTACATAAAGCATTGAACAAATCATTCTTTTCTAAGATTTCAAAATGTTCTATTGTCTCTTTATCTTCTAGTAATCTAGATACATATTCTTTTCTAGAAATATATTGATTTTGTACAAGTAAAGAATTCATATATTCTTCTAAATTCACTAATCGCTTACAATCTACATTTTCAACGATTTTTTTACGATTAAAAATTTTAGAAAATAACCCCATCACTTGCTCTCTTTCTTATATACATTCTATCGCTATACTTTGTATTTACTCAAACAAAAAGATATTCTTATACACTTTAAATGCATAAGAATATCCATATTCATCTTAAAATAGTTCCACTCTATCCATCAAAAAATCCAACAAGCTACAATGAAAGAAACCATTTTCATCGTAATAGTGATGAGATATATCATTTCTAATGACAATCTTCTTAAAAAAGTCACCTGTTAACGCAAATGAATTAAGTTCTGCATTCACCTTTTCTTCTTCACTCATTTCATATGCACTTTGAATATATACTCTTCTATCCATATCATTTACTACAAAGTCAATTTCTTTTTGAACCTTATTATCGTTTCTTCTGTCATAAACAACTCCAACATCCACTTTATATCCACGTCTTATCAGTTCGTTGTAGATGATATTTTCCATAATATGGCCTGGATCATATTGTCTATAATTCAGTCTAGCGTTTCTTAGACCGATATCTGAATAATAGTATTTATTAGGAAAATTAAAGTATGACTTTCCTTTAACATCAAATCTTTTCGCTTCCGATACTAAAAATGCATCTTTTAGCTTTTCAATATATGTACTCACTAAATTTCGATCTACTTTTTCTCTAATAGAACTGCCTATCGCATTTGCAATATTCGTTGGATTAGTAAGAGAACTTATAGAAGAAGCTAGGTAATCAAGGATATTTGCTAGAATATCTTCCCTTTGAATTTTTCCATGTTCTTTTAAGTCTTTCATATATGTTTCGGAAAAAAGATTACTTAAATATTCCATCTTCTCTCTGTCCGTTTTTTTAGAAGTAAGCTCAGGCATACCTCCAAAACGCATATATTCTTCTAGAACGTCTTTTTCGTTTCCTCCATAGAAGCTATAAATTTCTTTAAATGATAATGGATACACATGAATTTGTGTTGATCTCCCTCTAAATTCTGTTGCAATATCACTCGATAACATTTTAGAATTACTTCCCGTTACATAAACATCAAGATTACTATAGCCCTTCAATTCATTAAGCATGTCATAGATTGAAACTTCATCTGATCCATATTCATTTTTTATAATAGCCTTTTTGGACATTTGAACTTCATCAATAAAAAGATAAAATTTCTCATTTTTCTTATCGCTTATTATTTTTTCAACCATATCACATAACGCAATAGGATTTCTATAAATGAAATACTTTCTTTTATCAAGTTCTAACCTAATAATATTTTCTTCTTTTACACCCGTAGAGATAAGAAAATCATAAAAAAGTTCGAATAACAATGTTGATTTTCCTGATCTTCTTAAACCTGTAATAACTTTAATGTTCCCATCCCACATAGTAGATTTAATCTTCTCAAGATACTCTTCTCTTATTATCATGACACACCTCCATAATTTCTATATTTTAAGACGGAACCGTCCTGAATTATAGATATTATAACTAGTGCCTTAGTGAGAATCAATCTAGAATGTAAAAAAACATCTATATTTTAAGACGGAACCGTCCTAAATTTTAGATGTATCAAACATTTCTTGATTGTATTGTCCTAACTTTAGTCGTAGGAGTAATTAGATTGCGTGTTAGAATGAATGCATATAAAAGGTAAATCATTATGTACTACGATTTAGGAGGGATTCATTTTGAAAATAGAAACTAGACTAAATATATTTAAGATTGGATTTAGTATAAGCTCATTCTTAGATTCAATAATATTTGATAAGCTACAAATTCAACTAAATCATTCATATACAAGAAAAAAGTATATGCCTTGTGAAGAGTATTGGATTGATACATTAAGAGACTACCCAGAGTCAAAGAAATATGACACATTCTTATATGTTCTATTCGATTACGATAAAGTAGTATTACAAACTTCATTCAGAGGATATGACACACAAGAAGAAATCGATAGAGCTACTTCTACATGGTATGGAATCGTTGAAAACTATGTAGATCAAAATCTTGTATTTACGATGAAAGAATGGTGGTCGAACTATTTCAAAAAACATTTAAGTCCATTTAAAGATAAGCCATTACAAATACAAAGTTCTAAAGGTAAATGGTATAAATGTGAAGAAGTCGATAGCTTATAAAAAATCCACTTGTAGTACCAAGTTATGATACTACAAGTGGATTATTTTTTTATTTCTTTGCGTTAGCGATAACTTTATCTGCTACTTCTTTTGGAGCATCTTGATAACGTTCAAATTCTACTGTAAATTTACCTCTACCTTGTGTCATTGAACGAAGTTCATTTGCGTAAGTTAAGATTTCAGCCATAGGCACTTCCGCAACGATTCTTTGATCACCATCTTCTGTTGTTTGCATATCTACAATCATACCTCTACGTTTTGTAAAGTCACCCATGATTGTTCCTGTATATTCTTCAGGAGCGATTACAACAACTTTATCAATTGGTTCTAGTAATACTGGTTTTGCTTTAGGCATTGCGGCATTATATGCAAGTCTTGCTGCTTCCTTAAAGGCTACTTCCTTAGAGTCAACTGGATGATATGATCCATCATATAGTGTAGCTTTTACACCAACAACTTTATATCCTGCTAGAACACCTTTTTCCATGCAATCTCTTAAGCCTTGTTCTACTGGTGGGAAGTATTGTTTAGGTACAGCACCACCGAATACTTCTTCAGCAAATACCATATCTTCACTCTCTACTGGTTCAAATCTTACCCATACATCACCATATTGACCAGCACCACCATTTTGTTTCTTATATTTACCTTGTGCTTCAGCTTTACCACGAATAGTTTCACGGTATTGCACTGTAGGAACAGTTGTTGTGACTTCCACTTTATACTTTGTCTTTAACTTAGAAAGAATCAAATCAATGTGTTGGTCACCTAGTCCATATAACACTTGTTCATGTGTTTCTGGATTTTTATCTAAACGAATTGTTTTATCTTCAGCACACATATTGCGAATACCTACAGATAACTTATCTTCATCTGCTTTTGTCTTAGGCCAAATTGCATAACCAAGATTTGGTACAGGGAATTCAATCGGATCAAATTTAACCACTTTATTTGTTGTACACAATGTATCGTTTGTTGCGGTATTTTGTAATTTAACAACAGCACCAATATCACCTGTAAATAACTTACCAACACCAATCTGATACTTACCATTTACAACATAGACTTGAGTCACTTTTTCACTTACTTCTTTATTTGCGTTATAGACTTGTGAATCAGAATTTAAGACACCACTCATAACCTTTAAGTAAGATACTTGTCCAACAAATGGATCAATGATTGTCTTAAATACAAATGCGGATAAAGCTTCATGTTCATTTGTTTCTAAATCAACACTTAAGCCTTTAGCAGTAGTCGCATGAATATGTCCTTTTTCAGCATAACTTGGGAAGTATTCTGTAATTAAGTCCATTAAACGTTCAATACCTGTTTCATTAATTGCACTACCACAATATACAGGATGGATATCACCACTTCTTACACCAATTCTTAGTCCCTTAGCAACTTCATGCATATCAAATTTCTCACCAGAGAAGAATTTTTCCATCAATGCATCATCAGTCATAGCAATTGCTTCAGCAATTTCGTTATAATAATCTTCTACTTGGCTAGCCATATCTTCTGGTACATCTTGTGGTTCATCATGGTTATCATAATACCAAGCTTTACTACGAAGAATATTTACAGAACCAACAACCTTACCATCTTTAATAATTGGCATTTCAAATGGAATAACAGATTTACCAAACTTATCTCTTAATGCAGCATATGTATCTTCAAATGAAGCATTAGGATCATCCATCTTATTAATGAAGAAGATTGTAGGTAGTTTTCTCTTTGTGACTGCTTCTTTATAAGCTCTTTCTGTTCCAGCTTCAATACCTTCTTTCGCATCAACAACAATCAAAGCATTATCACCAACTGTTAAACCTGTAACTTCTTCACCTTCATAGTCCATATAACCAGGTGTATCAATAAAGTTAATCTTTTTCTCTTTCCATTCAACTGGTGCTAAATGGCAATAACAAGATAAACCTCTTTTACCTTCATCAGCGTCAAAGTTTAATGCGGTTGTGCCATCGCTTGCTTTACCAAAACGTTCAATAGCTTTTGTGAAATGTAAACAAGCTTCCGCAACAGTACTTTTACCTGCTCCAGAGTGTCCTAATAAAACGACATTACGTACATCTAATGATAAATAGTCTTTCATATCGTTCACCTACTTCAACATATCCTTTAGATCTTCAAAGCATTCTTTACGAACATAATGAATTGCTAAGTTTCCTTGATAATCTTTCTTTGTTTTATCTGCTCCATGTTCTAATAAGAAACGGATTAATTCTGGATATCCAATATAAGCAGCTCTCATTAGTGCTGTGCAACCTTTATTATCTTCAGCATTTACATCTGCTCCTGCATCTAATAAACATTTCATTTCATCTAATTTATAAGCTGTAGTCGCTTCCATTAATGCTGTTCTACCTTGTTCATCTTTAGCATTTACATTTGCTCCTTTACCAATTAAGTAACTTAGTACTTCTGTTTCTCCAAGTAGAGAAGCTCTCATTAATGCTGTTCTACCCTTATTATCATGTGAATTTACATCAGCACCAGCATGTTCTAACATTCTACAAATTTCTAAATGACCTTTTTTCGCAGCACCCATTAAAGCTGTTTTATTATTTTTGTCACGTGCTCTTACATCTGCTCCATTATCTAACAAAAAGCGAACAATATTATCGTATCCTCTTTTTGCACTACGCATTAATGCAGTTCTGCCATCACCATTAGCTACATTAACATTTGCGCCTTTAGAAACCATGGCGCATACCTTTTCGAAGTCACCTCTAGCTGCTGCATCGAAAAATTCTTGATTGATTTGATCCATATAGATATCCTCCTTTTAAAATGATATGGACAAAAAAGGTGGACGCATACGTGCACCACCTTAAAAGAACATTAAATTGTAATCATGTGAAACCCTGTCCAAAAGACGTACCTCTTTTGTAGGCAAGTTAAGTACAACAAAAATTGTATTTCCTGTTTCTAACATGATCTTTCAACTCCATTCTTGTCTATGCCTTTATTTTATCGAATTCATATAATCATGCAAGCCTTTAGAATGTGATTTATCTAAAAAATGTTAAATAATTTTAAAATTTATGAAAACGTTTTCATTGTTGTTCTGGATTCACATAAATTGTTTGTGTAGGATAAGCAATTCCAATACCATTTTCTTTAAAACGAGTAACGATTTCCCCTCTTGTTAAACATGCAATAATATAGCTATCTGCTACTGATTTTCCTTCTACAAAGAAACAAATATCAATACCACTCTCATTTAAATTCTCTGTAAATACCAAGCAATCTCTATTTGTAATACCATACTTTGTTTCGATTTCACTAACGATTTCCTTAATGATTTTCTTTGCTTTTTCAAAATCTGAATCGTAAGTAACAGATACATATATCTTATTTTTATAATTCTGTGCAGAACGATCTTCTATAACAGCACTATTCATTACACTATTTGGAATAATTACATTTGAGCAATTTACTGTTTCAATCACAATATGTCTAAAATTAATTTCTTTCACAACTCCACTAATATTCTTTTCTGGTAATGAAATAAAATCACCTATATGAAATGGTTCATACATTGCTAGAAAGAAACCACTGATATAGTTACCAAAGCTTTCTTGTGCAGCTAAACCTACAATAACAGCGATAACACTAGTTGCCCCTAATATTCCTGTACCAAGAGATTTCATTGGCTTAATTTCTGATAAAATCGCAAATGCCGCAAGAATATAAATAATCGCTCTAATGGTTTTAAAAGTATATTTATAAGCTGTAATACGAGTTGGTGTATATTTTTTCTGGACATATTTCTGGAATCTTTTTAACAAAGAAACAATGATTAATGTAACAATCAATATACTAATTGCATATATTGCAAAACCAACTAAACCATCATTAAATAATTCTTTATCTAATCTTTCTAACATTGCTCTACCTCAGATAGTTATTGTACACCTTATATTGTGGCATATAAGTTTTAACATAATCATAAAATTTTGACGAATGATTTTGTACAAGGAAATGTACATATTCATGTAATAAAACATATTCAAACGCTTCTACTTGATAATGAATTAATCTTGTACTCATCGTAATCAAATGCTTTGAAGGATAGCATACTCCCCACCTACTTTTCATATAGCGAACTTTAATTTCAGGAAGAGGAATACCATATCTTTTACATATCTTCTCATCCCACTCACTTCTATAATTAGCAACAAGTTCTAATATCTTTTTACTCGCATAATTTCTAAATAGTTTTTCTAAGTATTCTTGTTCATGTTTAGGAGCGAATATATACAAAGATGTATCTGTTTCTTCAATATATGCTTTTTTACTATACGCATATATAACATCTTTTTTTACACCAAAAATATATATTTCTTTGTCATTTAATTCAGAATTTACAATTTTCTTCTTTTCAATTTTCTTTTTACTATCTAAGATCCATTTTTTCTTAGATAAGATGAATTTCATCATTTCTGTTTCACTCATTCTATATGGAACAGTACAATATAAAACACCATCTTCATGAAAACGAAGATATAAATTTTTATTCCTCTTTTTTTCTATGACAACATTTACTTTTTCTTCATCAAAATCTAATACTATATTTCTCATTACTAACCATTATACTCAACCATCATCACTAGTTCACCTGGGAATCTTTTTATAATTGTTTCTAATTCTGTCGGTTGAATAAACTCATCTATATGTAATGATTCTTTGGTACTCATCCATTCTTTTAACGCATCATTTGCCATGAATAACGCTTCTTCATATGTTTCACCTTCTGTCAAACATCCTCTTAAATCTGGAAATTCAACCCAATAGCCTGTTTCGTCCTCTTTATGAAACACAGCAGGATAAGCAAGTATTTTTTCTTTTTTCATATCGTAGTACCCTTATTTCTTCTACTAACATTATCATATGTTTACTCGCTTTTGATGTATATAGTTAGAAATAGAGCAATCTAATCTACCCT
>CAVCUC010000047.1:0-17672 GCA_963605225.1 bacterium | reverse complement strand
GATAAATATAATTCATCGTTTTGATCAATTTCTTTTACTTTTTCTACTACTTCATCAAGACTTTTATAATTATGGCAATTGATAAAAGCTTTCTCATTAAAATCTAAGGCAATATCTGGATCTCCATAATAAATCGGAATTGTATATGCACTAAAAGATTCTACAATCTTTTCTGTAG
Source organism: bacterium (assembly GCA_963605225.1). Classification (GTDB taxonomy): domain Bacteria; phylum Bacillota_I; class Bacilli_A; order Erysipelotrichales; family Erysipelotrichaceae; genus Bulleidia. The sequence goes on along the minus strand of CAVCUC010000047.1, from coordinate 17,494 downwards.
AATAACCTGCATATGTACAATTCTCAAAGGCAATAGAAAACTTATGCTTATTTTGAAAAGCATTCTTATCTTTTACTGCTCCACCAATATTATTTAAGTATCTACCACCAGAAGATACTTGTTTATACTCAGATAACTTATTAAAGATTTCTGTACGAATGTCTTGTGCAAAACAATTCGAATAGACAAAACTACAGAAACCTTCTTTGTTTGTTAAGTCTTCTTTTGTAAATTCTTTTCTATCTAAAATTGCTAAATAATCTTTTTTAAAACGATGTAAAAGATAAATTGGTACTCTTACATATCTATCTCCAAAAGTAATACGATCAAATCCTATAGCATAGTCACAATCATTAAAATTAGGGACAATACATTCTCCTGTATAGAAAATACGGATACAATCATATTTTAAATAGTCTGTACCAAAACAAGAATAGATAAGATAATCAGGATCATCGGATAGTTCTACATCATATTTCTTTCTAAGAACATCCATGTATTCATTATGTTCCTTATCAAATCCTTTATGGAAATCGCAAAAGTTTACTTTAATCTTTTTCATCAATGCCACCTATATGAAGAAGAGATGCTAATACCTCTTTTTCAACTATTGTAGCCTTATCTTTATCACTAGCGCAAATACTTAAATAAAGTTTTAGTTTAGGTTCTGTTCCACTAGGTCTAACAACAACTGAAGAATTGCCTTCTAACATAAACTTAATGACATTAGATTTAGGTAAACCATCTAGTCCCTCATTATAATCTAATACTTTTAGTACTTTCTTATTTCCGATGCTAGAAATATCTTTTCTAAAAGCTTCCATGATATTTTGCATACGTGTAAAGCCAGCACTACCATCAAATTCATAGCTATGTAATGTATTTAAGGCATAACCATATGTTTGATATAACTCATTTAGTTTATCTAATAAGCTAATACCATGAGTAGCGTAATAGCTAAACATTTCGCATATCATGTATGCTCCATCTACGCCATCTTTATCTCGAACATATGTTCCTGTTAAATAGCCATAGCTCTCTTCAAAACCAAAGATATAACGATTTTCTTCATGACTCTTTTCAAGTCTACCAATCTGTTCCCCAATAAACTTAAAGCCAGTTAACACATTAATCACTTGTACGTCGTAGTGCTTTGCAATCGCTTCTGCTAAATCTGTAGTCACAATTGTTTTTACTAATATAGGATTAGTAGGCATAGTTTGATGTTTTACTTTTTGACTACAAATATAATCTAGTAATAATAATCCTGTTTCATTACCTGATAATAATACATATTCATCGTTTGAATCTTTTACTGCTATACCTACACGGTCACAATCAGGATCAGTCGCAATTAATAAATCAGCATTCTTTTCTTTAGCATATTTCATCCCTAAAGCCATCGCTTCTTTAATCTCTGGATTAGGATATGGGCAAGTAGGGAAATGCCCATCTGGTTGTTCTTGTTCAGGTACAACAAAAATATTGGTATAACCCATCTCTTTTAATGTACGTGTTACTGGTTTTAATCCTGTACCATTTAATGGACTATAAACAATCGACACATCTTTATTTACTTCTTCATCATATAGTACAGATTGTTTCTTTACTTCATTAACAAATGCTGTATAAACTTCATCAGAGATATATTCTATTTCTGATTCATGATTTTCTATTTTTACATCTTCAAAGATATCTAAGCTTTCAATTTCATTTAGTATTTCACTAGCTGCTTCTGTAGTAATTTGACAACCATCACTGCCATATACTTTATATCCATTATATTTACTAGGATTATGTGATGCTGTTACCATAACACCACTAGAAGCTTTCATATATCTAGTCGCAAAAGAAACTGTTGGAACAGGTAGTAGTGTTGGCCATAAATAGACTTTAATATGGTTTTGAATCATGATATTTGCGGCTACTTGAGCAAACACGTCACTTTTAATACGACTATCATAGCCAATACAAATAGAAGGATGTTCATACTTTTTATTTAAGTAATTTGCTAAGCCTTGTGAAGCTTTAGCAATAGTATAAACATTAATACGATTTGTTCCTGCACCAATTACACCACGTAAACCACCTGTACCAAAAGCTAAGTTACGATAGAATGCATCTTCTATTTGTGTATCATTCATTTCTTTTAATTCATCTATTAAATCTTGATCTAATACTGCTTTTTCTAACCAACGTTCATATTCTTTTTTGATTTCCATATATTCACCTATTTCTATGCTCTTATATCTAAAAATATTGCTTTACCATGTATAACTAATTCGTTTGAATTGGCTGGCACAAAGATACAATCTCCTTTATAAAATGGTCTAGACTCCTTGCTATCTTGAATTAATCCACAACCATCTACACATAGTAAGACTCTAAAAGATAAGCTATCTGTTGCATATGTCACAACTTGTCTTCTCTCTGTATTAATTAACATACGATATACTTCAAAATATTTGCAACGACATAGTAACTCTGATGCTTTACCTTGTTCATACTTTAATACACGTAATGGTTGTCTTGGTTCGCTAGCACTCTTTAAATTTGCGACTTCTAATGCTTTATCAATATGTAATTCTCTTTTTTGATTATTCTTATCTAAACGATTGTAGTCGTATAATCGATACGTTAAATTTGAACTTTCTTGAATCTCCGCAACTAACGCCCCTTTACTAATTGCATGAATCATTCCTGAAGGAATAAAGAACACATCATTTTTTTGAATTGGCACATATTGTAAAATACTCGTTAATGTATTTTCTTCAATTGACTTTCGTAGTTCTTCTTTTGAAATATCTCTTCTTAAACCATATACTAGCTTTGCGTCTTTTGTAGCATCTAGGACATACCACATTTCTGTTTTACCAAGCTCGCCATTTTCATGAGTAAATGCATATTCATCACTAGGATGAACTTGGATAGATAAATCTTCCTTTGCATCTATAAATTTAATGAGAATTGGTAATTCTTTTTTACCTTTATATTTTTCACCTAAATATTCAGGATGCTTTTCTAATACAGAAATTAATGTTTCTTCACAATGTACACCATTTATGATATAGCTAGGACCATCCTTGTGTGTCGAACACTCCCATGTTTCAGCTAATGGATACATATCTATCCCTTTAGCAAATTCATCATTTAATCGTGTACCACCCCATAAATAATCTTTACCCGTAGGTCTAAGAAATAATGGACTATTCTTATTACTCATCTTAATATTCCAAATCAAATTTCTTTTTATCTTTTACTTGAATGTCTTCACCAAGTTGAACTTCAATTAGCTTTAGTTCACTTTCCGCAATAACCGTATGGCGACATCCTCTAGCCATAGTAATTACATCACCAGCTTTTACATTTTGTTCCATACCATCAACGATTGTTTTTCCTGTACCACTAGTAATAACCCATACTTCATCACGATGTTCATGGCTATGATAATTCATCTTATGTCCTTTATTTAAAGTGACTTGTATGGTCATGGATTTTTGGTCAATATTTAATACTTTAAAGTTTCCCCATGACTTTTCTGCAAACATAACTTGTTGTTCATATTTATCTACAAATGGCTTAATATAAGAACTTTGTTCCTTGTCAGATACTAAAATACCTTCATTAGAAGCAGAAATCACAACATCATGTAATCCCATTGCTAGTATTGGTACATCCATCTCATTAACAATATGAACGTTCGAACAAGTGTCATTTAATTCACCTTTACCAACAATCTCTTCTTCCATCGCTTCCGTCAAAGTATTCCATGTACCTAAATCTTTCCATGTTCCTTTATAACGAATAACTTCTATTTCTTTTTCATGTTCTACTACAGCATAGTCAAAAGAAATCTTATTTAATGTTTCATAACGATTAAATAAATCATCGTAATCTTTAAATTCCATTAATTCATGAGCTTTATCTAAGACATATTGTAGTTTATAAGCAAATACACCACCATTCCATAAAGCTCCTTTAGATATATATTCTTTCGCTACTTCTGCTGTAGGTTTTTCTTTAAATGTAGATACCTTACTAATCTTTTCATTACTTGTAGGAATGATATATCCATATTTCTCACTAGGATATGTTGGTTCAATTCCCATTAGTACTAAATTAGCGTTTGTTGTACTTGCTTCATCTGATAATTCTTTTAATGCTTCAAAGTAACTATCTTCTACGTATGGATCTACTGGACAAACTACAACCGATTCACTAGGATCTACTTTTAATACATCTACTAAATATGCTGTAGCTAAAGCAATTGCAGGAAAAGTATCTCTTCTACAAGGCTCTACACTGATTCCTACGTCTTCTCCTAATTGATTATGAATCGTAGATACTTGTGTCTTACTTGTCGCAATTGTCACACTAGCATCCTCATCTACTTTCTTAATTTGACGGTATACTCTTTGTACCATCGATTCATATGAACCATCCTCTTTCTTGAAGATCTTAATGAATTGTTTCGATCTAACATCATTAGAAAGAGGCCATAGTCTTTTCCCTGATCCACCTGATAATAATATGATGTTCATGTTAGCGCTCCGCTCTCATTGGATTATTTAGGAAATCCTCATATGCAAGTTTAATACCATCTTCTAATTCTGTCTTATATACCCAACCGAGATTTTTAGCCTTAGAAACATCTAATAATTTTCTTGGTGTACCATTTGGTTTAGAAGTATCCCATTCTATCTTTCCTGTATAACCAACTACTTTTGCAACTAGTTCTGTTAATTCTTTAATTGTAACTTCTTTACCAGTACCAGCATTAACTGTTTCATCCCCACTATAGTTATTCATTAAGAAAACACATAGATTCGCTAAATCATCTACATATAAGAATTCTCTAAGTGGTGTACCATCTCCCCAACAAGTTACACTAGGTAAGTTATTTACTTTTGCTTCGTGGAAACGACGAATTAAAGCAGGTAATACATGGCTATGAGTTGGGTGATAATTATCATTAGGACCATATAAATTTGTTGGCATTACACTAATATAGTCAGTTCCATATTGTTTATTTAAAAACTCACAATACTTTAATCCTGAAATTTTAGCTAAAGCATATGCTTCATTTGTTTTTTCTAACTCAGAAGTAAGTAAGCAATCTTCTTTCATTGGTTGTGGCGCAAGTCTAGGATAAATACAAGAAGAGCCTAAGAATTCAAGTTTTTTACAACCATTCATCCACGCTGAATGAATCACATTCATTTCTAAAATCATATTTTCATACATAAAATCTGCTAAAGCTTCTTTATTAGCGACAATACCACCAACTTTAGCTGCAGCTAAAAATACATATTCTGGTTTTTCTTTTGCAAAGAATTCTTCTACTGCATCTTGTCTACACAAATCTAATTCTGCGTGTGTTCTTGTAATAATATTTGTGTATCCTTGTTTTTCTAATTCACGAACAATAGCACTACCTACCATTCCTCTATGTCCTGCGACATAAATCTTCGCGTCTTTTTCCATCATATATTCATTGCCTTTTCTTTCTTTGCAAGTTCTCTATCATGTTTTGCCATAATTTCAACTAATTCTTCATAACTTGTTTTCTGTGGATTCCATCCTAAAACAGTCTTTGCCTTAGTTGGATCACCCCATAAATTATCTACATCTGTTGGTCTAAACCATTGAGGATTAACAGATACTAGCATCTTACCAGTACTTACATCATATCCTTTTTCTTCTAGTCCTTTGCCTTCCCAACGGATATCAATTCCATTCGCTTTAAATGCTTTTTCTGTAAAATCTCTAACAGTATGTTGAACACCTGTTGCAATAACAAAATCTTCTGGTTTTTCTTGTTGTAAGATTAACCACATACATTCAACATAATCTTTCGCATAGCCCCAATCTCTTAAGCTATCCATATTGCCTAGTTCTAGATGATCTTGTAAGCCTTCAGCAATTCTACCAGCAGCTAGAGTAATCTTACGTGTAACGAAGTTTTCTCCTCTTCTTTCACTTTCATGGTTAAACAAAATACCATTTACTGCAAACATACCATATGCATCACGATATTCTTTAACAATCCAATAGCCATATAGTTTAGCAACAGCATATGGACTATATGGATGGAATGGTGTTGTTTCTCGTTGAGGAACTTCTTCCACTTTTCCATATAATTCAGAAGTAGATGCTTGATATACTTTACATGTTTTTGTTAGTCCACAAACTCTTACTGCTTCTAGTATTCTTAGTACGCCTAACGCATCAACATCCCCTGAATACTCAGGCGCATCAAATGATACTTGAACATGACTTTGTGCAGCTAAATTATAAATTTCATCTGGTTTAATTTCTCCAACTAAGCGAATTAAGCCAGAAGAATCAGTTAAATCTCCATCATGTAATTTAATCTTATTTTCTTTAATCAAATGGTCAATTCTAGCAGTATTTGAAATAGAAGCACGACGTACAATACCATGCACTTCATATCCTTTTTCTAATAAAAATTCTGCTAAGTAGGAACCATCTTGTCCTGTAATACCTGTAATTAACGCTTTTTTCATATCATACCAACTTTCTTTCTTATACAGTTTATCAAACATATACTATATAAAAATATAATAAAATCATTAAAAATAGCACAATATTGGTTTTTATATAATCGTTTACTTGAGTCATTAAAATGGCTAGCTTACCATGATATTTTCATTTTGCATGACAGCTAGCCTGTATGTCACAAGATTATCTAGATATTAATCAAATTTTCTTCTTCAAAAAGAATTCGTAGATTGCTATGACGATTTAATGAATTCATTCCCTCTCGAATGAATTTCCATGTTTCTGTATAGTTACCCTCAACAGCTACTTCAGCAGATTTTATAAAAGTAATAAAGTCCTGCGGTTTCTTTTCATATTGATCAGCGAATGCATCCGCCATTTCTACTTTTTGATCACTTGTCAATTCTGATGCCACATTATGCAAAACATGTTCCATATTCCTTGAAAAATAATAAATCGAATAAGGAATCTTTGTTTTCATTTTACCTGTAGAACACAAAGAAGCTACAACACTGCTTTTCTTTTGATTTCGTCTTTGAATATATGTGACTTCTCCTGTTTCAATATGGTCTTCAAAGTACTGAATTCCTTTTTTATTTCTAGGTTTAATTAAATTGTCTGGAATAAATGCTCCGTCGGTATCTATTAAATGAACAATCTTTAATATATCGCCATCCTTATAAGCATACTTTTTCATTTCTGACATAATTCTCTTAGCTACATAGCTTTTGGCATTGCTAGCACTTATTCCATCTTCCGTAGTAATATCTCCATGTATTACATGGAAATGAACTTCTGCCGTCGAGAAAATTTGTTTTAAAACAGAGCTGAGTGCATCTTCATCTGTTGGTCCTTCTACAATAACAAAGATAACTTTCTTAGTTTTCGCCATAAGCTTCCTCATCTTTCCCTGCACGACGGAATGCACGTCCTATAGCCACACTATCCGTTTCCTCGTACATTTCTTCTTTTTGACCACCAAGTGTCAAACTACGCAAATATAAATCTCTTAGATTATTATTAGTTTGGACATTCTGTAAGCGTATATATCTATTGTTAGGATTAGTTGTGGAGAACAAAATACTCTTCTTTCCAAGCATCTCTAACGCCCTTAAATTGTGTGAAGTAAAAATTAGTTGCCCCTTTCCACCATCAGAGAAAACTGTCAGCAATTCCCCAAGCAAATATTCGAATACCCCCGAATCAAGCTCATCTATCACTAGACACATAGACGAGTTGTTATATACACAAATCAAGATATTCAAGAAAGAAACTATTTTTACTATACCTTCCGATTCATATCTAAGTGGAATAGAAATCTCTCCTCGTTTAGATAACAATTCTATTTTATATCCCGTTTCACCATTATTTAGTAATTGTTCACCAAAATTATGAACCACTATCTCCATACCAGGAATGACATTTTTCAACACCACATTTGTGCTATCAATAATTTTCTTTGCAAGATGAAATTGTCTTTCAGTAACAACAGAAGGTTCATCAATACGAATTGGCAAATCACCAGTAGTAATATGTTCTCCATCCCTCAAATAAAATGCGACAGGTAGAACTAAATTCATACTAATTGGGCCAGAATGTTCATTATTAATAACAAATAGATTAACTAACGCATATTTCTGTAATATCGAGAAAATTTCACCATACTCACCCATAACATCTTCTTTGCATTGTGAAAAAATATTGTATCCTTCTTTTCCAAATATAAAAGATTGGTGGGATTTAATAGAAATTGCTTGTGCAACATTTAAAGCAACTCTAGATTTTTTATCATTAGCAACTAGTTTTTTAAAACGATATTCTGGTGCAAACGTAACATCTTCATTTTCATATTGATAATCAATCAATGTTGATTCAACAGCACGAATGTTCTCTTTCCTTGGTATAACTGTTAAATGTTCATGTGAAATCACAAATCCACCAGCTTCTTTTTTGAATACAACACTATAATTTACAATTTCTTTTTGAATTTCTTCAGATACAGAAAAACTTATATCTATTTCACATTCTTCTTCGTTTTGTGTGATGTATTCCTTCGTATTATCAGGAAGCTCTTCTCCACTTAAAAGCATTTTTATAAATCGAATTGCTTCTATAACAGCAGTTTTTCCTGATCCATTTTGGCCATATAGACCTAGTACATCAGCCTTTTCTGAAAACAATTCTTTTGCGTTATATGCTGGCATCTCTACAACACCATTTTTAACATTTTTAAAATTCGTTAGTTTAATTTTATTAATTCTCACAATATTTAGTTTCATAGGAAATTCCCTCTTTATGGCTTTATTATATATTATTTTTGATAATCCGTGAATTGAAAGCGTATTTCCGTACTTTTTTATTCATTTATTTAGTTCAAATATTTATTTTTATTATCCAATGTTATTTTCATACGAGTAAGCGCATTAATATCAAAAATCATGTGGCAAAAAGAATATACGCACAATATCCTACTGCTCTATTCCACTTAAATAAAAAGAGTATTTATCAAAAATTAACTTAGATTAATTTGATTATTCATCGTCCCGTCAAGTTCGTAAAGTATCAAATGAATCAATGATTAATGTAAATAATAAATACTCTATTCTAGTTTAACATCTAATCTTGTGTAGCTCTACGAATGTTATTTGTTTTATCCTTTCAATTATGTATACGCGAAAAAGACCTGATTAATACCTTATACGAAAAGTTATTTTCCATATTTTATGCTATAATACCTTCGTAAAATTTGCAGTGGCATTGCAAAAAATATGGAGATGTATATGATAAAGAGGTTTTTAAGTGATAGTTTAGAAGAAATAATTAAACATTTTCCCATTGTACTTTTAACTGGACCAAGACAAATAGGAAAATCAACTCTTTTATATAATAAGTTCTATAACAATGGTTTTTCTTATGTTACATTAGATGATCAATTGGAACTTCTAACTGCAAAAAGTGATCCAAAGAGTTTTCTTGAAATGCATAAAACACCACTAATAATAGATGAAGCACAAAAAGCACCAGAATTATTTCCTTATATCGAAGCAATTGTTAATAAATCTCGACTTGAAAGAGGAAATAAGGAAAGCAACGGTATGTATATACTTTCAGGATCACAAAGAAGTGCTTTATTAGAAAAATCAAAAGAATCTTTGTCTGGAAGAGTATGTATTCTTGATATGAATAATCTATCTATAAATGAAATATTAGAAAAAGAAAACAGAGCTTTTAGTGTCAATCTAAACGAGTGTTTAAGTAGAACAAATAGATTTTATATTAGCGAGCAAGATGCGTTTAAATATATTGTTAGAGGATTTTTTCCAGGTTTATATGATGACGAAGGGCTAAATACACAATTGTTCTATTCTTCCTATTTATCCACTTACATGCAGAAGGATTTAAAAGAGATAAGCAATGTAACAGATGAACTTAGATTCGTTAATTTTTTACGTTTACTCGCATCAAATACTGGAGAAGAACTTGTATATAACAATTATGCAAAACAAGTCGGTGTTGCAGTAAATACAATAAAAACTTGGGTTTCCATATTAACTAAAACAGGAATTATATATTTGGTTCAACCATATAATGAAGAGTCAATTGTAAAACGTATTGTAAAAAGACCAAAATTGTATTTCTTTGATACAGGTTTAGCTGCTTATTTATGTGGAATAGATAGTGCAGAGACATTGCATAAGAGTTTTTTGAGAGGAAGATTTTTCGAAACTTTTATTATTAATGAAATTAGAAAATCTTATATGAATGCAGGAATTAGTCAAGAGTATTTTTATTATAGAGATTCTGATCAAAATGAAGTTGATTTAATTTTAATAAGAGATGGCTCACTATCTTGTATAGAAATCAAAACCGGTCAAAATTTCAACGCTTCTGCAACTAAAGGATTCAAAAAATTAGAAGGAACAAAACTTCTCAAAGGAAATAATGCAATCATCTGCACAGTAGACAAAGTTTCAGTGTTATCTGATAAGACAATTTTGTTACCAATATCAGCAATTTAATTCATATTTTGCAGCAAAAACTCTCAAAAACAAAAAGTTTTTGCTATCGATTGCATAAACTTTCTAAAATTAAGAGTTTTTGCTATCGATTGCAAAAAAAGTAATACTAAAATGTTTTAATAGACATTACCATTTCTTCTTATAAGTAGTAGGACTCATTCCTTCTACTTTTTTAAACATTCTACAGAAATAATTTACATCACCAATTCCTATTGCTTGTCCTATTTCATCTACTGTCATATCTGTAAAACGTAAGTATTGTTTCGCTTTTGTTATTCTTTTAGAAATTAAGTAATTGTTAATGGTTATTCCATATGTTTCCTTAAATATCTTTGTTAAATAAAACTTATTAATAAAGAATTGATTTGATAAATCTTCTAAAGATATATGTTCTGTATAGTGTTCATCTAAATAGTTTTTAATATTTTCTAACTCTAATCTTTTTCTAGAAGAAGTCATCTTAGCATCAGGATTCCATGATTCTTTCATGATTAAAGTTAATAGACTACTTAACTTCTCATTGATACGCATATCTCTTATATAGTCTGAAGAAGATGCTAAATCATATAATTCATGAATTAATCCTGTAAACTCATTTAACTCACTAACATGAAATACAGGTTTACCACCACGTTCTAGATATTTATCATAGATAGATGACATCGTTGAAGAATAGAAATGTACCCAATCTAATGTCCATAAATGTTCACTAGTAGAATGACTATATGCTTTCTTACAATCAATAAAGACGCAATCACCTTGTTGTAAGTCATACTCTTTATGATCATACGTCAGCTTCCCTTCGCCACTAGTCACGACAAAAAACAAGAAAGACACAAGATTCTCTCTTGTTGATGTGTGAGGATATAAAGCTTCTAGAGAACCTACTTCTTGTAAGTAAAGTAGTGAAGTTCTTGCAAAAACACTTGGTGTATATAAAATACGCGATGTTTTTACAGAAGCATTTTGTGGATGGAAGAAATCTTTCATGATGCTAAATAATTAGATTAATCTCTCTTAAATAAATCTCTTGTATATACTTTATCGATAACATCATCTAAATCTTTACTCATACGATTACAAATGATGACATCGGCTTCTTTCTTAAATTCATCTAAGTCTTTTACTACTTTACTATGATAGAATTCATCTTCTTTCATAGTAGGTTCATAAACAATAACAGGAATTCCTTTAGCTTTGATACGTTTCATGATTCCTTGGATACTAGAAGAACGGAAGTTATCACTATTCGATTTCATTGTTAGTCGATATACACCAACTACTTTTGGATTCTTCTTTAGAATCATCTCAGCAATATGATCTTTTCTTGTACGATTTGATTCAACAATTGCTTCAATTAGATTCTCAGGAACTTCATTGTAGTTTGCAAGTAATTGTTTTGTATCTTTTGGTAAGCAATATCCACCATATCCAAATGAAGGATTATTATAGTGACTACCAATGCGAGGATCTAAACATACACCATCAATAATTTCTTTTGTACTTAATCCTCTTACTTCAGCATATGTATCTAATTCATTAAAGTAAGCTACTCTTAGTGCTAAATATGTATTTGCGAATAACTTAATCGCTTCTGCTTCTGTAGAACCTGTAAATAATACTGCTACATCTTCTTTTAAAGCAGCTTCTTTTAATAATGACGCAAAAGTCTTCGCTTCTTCTGTCTTACTACCAACAATAATTCTTGATGGATATAAGTTATCATATAGAGCTCTACCTTCTCTTAAGAATTCTGGGCTAAAAATAATATTTTCCGTATTGTATTTCTTTCTTAATTCTAGTGTATAACCAACAGGAACAGTAGATTTAATGATAATTGTTGCCTTATCATTTACTGATAGGATTGCTTCAATAGCACTTTCAACAGAACTAGTATCAAAATAATTCTTATCTGGATCATAGTTTGTCGGTGTTGCCACAATAACAAAGTCCGCGTCTTTATATGCAACACTTGTTTCTGTTGTTACATGTAAATTTAATTCTTTATTTGCTAAATAGTCTTCTATTTCCGCATCTTTAATATGTGACTTTTTATTTTGTAGCATTTCTACAATATTCTTATTGATATCATATGCATATACTTCATTATGTTGTGATAGTAATACTGCATTTGATAAACCTACATAGCCAAGTCCTGCAACACCTATTTTCATTCTTTGTTTCCTTCTTTCTGTTTTAATACAGCTATTTCATAATTTAATTGCTTGATTTCTTTTTTCATCTTACTCATTTCTATATAAATATTATAAGTAAACAAAAACAAGAAAAATATCATTAATAAGAATACAAAATTTGCCGCAAATTGTATTCCAATGAGTTCTGCAAACCATTTTGTAATTTGTGGGAATATACCAATAATGAGTACCCCTAATGCCCATGATATCCATAATACAGCTGATCTAGCATCCATCTTTGTTCTTACAGAGCTTCTAACCACAAAGATAAATACAACAATTGCTGCGATGATTAATATAATTTGTAATCCAATAGGAATAATATCGTTCATAACACCTCAAGCTAAAAATACTATACTAATGATTGTATCATACATATATTTAATCGATTTAAATGGATTATGAAAGTAACTTACCCCACCTGTTCTTTCTTTCATCGTTACTTGTACTTCTTTTACTTTGTAGTTTCTTTTGATGATATAAGCTACAGCATCTGGCTCCGCAATAAAATTCATATTCTCACTAAATTCTTTTAGCACTCTTTTGCCAAGCACACGCATACCACTTGTAGGATCAGAAATCTTCTTACCTGTTTTTAATTGAATGAGTGCAGACAAGATTCTTGAGCCTATCATACGCATTGTAAAAGGCTTTTTTTCTGTTACAAATCTAGAACCAATCACATAGTCGTAACCTTCATCTAGCTCTTCTATTAATGAAGAAATAAAACTTGGGTCATGTTGTCCATCACCATCAATCACAACAGCTGACTCATAATCATGTTCATAAGCATACTTAAAACCCATTTGCGTCACCCCAGCTAAACCTACATTAACTGGTAGATGCAAATGGTTTACATTCTTTAATAATTCTTCTGTATGATCTGTAGAACAATCATTAATGACTAAAACATCAAAATCATATTGTTTTAATTCTTCTAATACACTTGGTAAATTCTTTTCTTCATTAAATGCTGGTATCACTACAAGTATCTTTTTTTCTATATTTTTCATCTCTTGTATTTTACAATCACATCAATGACTTTATCAACGCCTAATGGTTGTGTAAAACATTTGTACGCATCGATATTCGCTGTCTATTCTTTATGTTTATTGATCCATACTTCTTTTGTGTCTGTATGAAATGGTAGTACTACATCAAAATGATTGTGTTTACATAAATTTGTTGCATCTAAACGAGAAGAATGATGAGGATAAGTCATTTTTATTGCTTGCTCATGATCAATGAGTTTAGCCATATAAGAGCCTTGTTTCTTACGACCTGTTGATATTACTAATGCATTTTCTTCTAATAGTTTATCCACAAGCTCGATATTTTCTTGTTTTTCTAAATGTGTATCTCCTAATAAAAGAATATCTGCTTCTTTATCATTTCTAACACAACTAGAAACAATTTTATTCAAAGACTCATAATCTTTTTCACTAATCCATTCATGATAATCTAGTGCTTTTAACAAAGCACTACGAATATCTTGTGATAAAAATATTGTTTTTCCTGGGAAATATTGATTGAGTAATACTAGTATTTCTACACTTCTACCATATTTTTGTAATGGTAAAACCACCTTTTTATTTTGTTTTAAAGCTTCATCTATACAATTTTTTAGCTTATCTCTTAAACTATACGCATCTTCTTCACAATCATCATGAGCATTGTCAACAAAAGCGACATCTGCGTCTAGATTTCTTATCTTATCGCATATTGTCACAAGCGTATTTTCTTCGTAGTCTCCTGTAAATAAATATTTTTCATGTGTCTCTAGTTCTAGATAAAACCATAATGAACCTGGACAATGGCCACTTCTACCACATTCAAAAGTGAGATGATCTAGTTCTATTTTTTTCATGTATGAATGAACATAGAATATTTTAGGATATTCAATATTTGTAAAATCAATTGTTTCAAAAGAAGCGATAATCATCCCCTTAAATCCTTCTTGAATGATTTTATTCACTGCTCCTGTATGATCTTTATGAGTATGCGTCAAAAACAAATAATCGATACTTTGTATTTCTTCTTTTGTTAAATTAGGATAAGGATGCGTGTCTGTATCTAAAATGCCACAATCAATCATACAATAGCGATTTGGCAAATATTCTACCATAAAAGAACTTCTACCATGTTCTCCATAACCACCTTTAATGATGATTTTTTGCATAAGCATATACCTTTTTAGGATTAAATTTTAAATATCCCATCAATCCTTTTTCTAGTTTTTCTTTGCTTAAGAATGTCACTTCAGTATCTTGTATTTGTCCTATCACACGCCAAGTACCACCTTCAAATGTAGGTAAAACTACTTTACACGAAAGTGAATTATCTGTTTCTTCCTTTGTAAACTCTACTTCTTCTGCTCTAAAACGAAGTTCTACTCCATTTGCACAACCTTCATGCATTACAACATCTAATGGTTGGTTTCCTACAAATACTTGATTATCTCGAAGCACTCCATCTAATTTATTTCCTGCTCCTAATAAACCTGCTACTACACTACTTGCTGGATTTTCATAACATCTTTCTGGCACATCATCTTGGTCAATAATTCCATCATTCATGATAATAATTCTATCTGCCATTGCGAAAGCCTCTGATGGATCGTGAGTTACATGAAATACCGTTGTATGTAATGTATGGAATATTTCAGCCATCTCTGTACGCATTTCTATTCTTAATTGCACATCTAAATTACATAATGGTTCATCTAGTAAAACCATTGCTGGATTCATAATTAAAGCTCTAGCTATCGCTACACGTTGTTGTTGACCACCAGATAATTCAGAAGGATATTGTTTCATCAAACCATTTAGATGTAACAACTCTTCCATCTCCTTTAATTTCTTAGCACACTCTTCTTTATCCGTATGTTTAAGCTTTAATCCATATAAGATATTTTCTTCAGCTGTCATATGTGGCCACAAAGCATAATCCTGAAACACCATATTTAAACTTCTTTTTTCGATTGGAGTCACATGTTTTTTATCACTGACAATTTGACCATTTATATAAACTAAACCTTCTTCAATTGGTAATATTCCTGCTATTACATTAAGTAGTGTACTTTTACCACAACCTGAAGGACCTAAAACAGAAATAATTTCTCCTTTTTTTACTTCAAGATTAATTCCTTTTAATACTTCTTTTGATCCATAACTTTTATGTAAATTCTCAAGCTTTAGTATTGTTTCCATGAACTGTACCCTTCTTTCTATTCATTATCTTTTCTAAAATAAACATGATTGTAATAATACATATTCCACTTACTATTGTTGCGGCAGATGCTTGTCCAAACTTTAAATCATTATAAGAATCAGATATCCAAACTGGTAATGTCGAAAAATTAGGTGGATATAAAATGGTTGTAATTGCTAGATTAAAGATACTTCCACCAAAAGCAGATAAAACTGCCGAAACAGAGGAATCGTGCAAAAGTGGTAATAATATTGTTTTAATTTTTGTAAATAATCCTGCGCCTTGCATCTCAGCCGCAATCAAAAATGACTTTGGTATTTTAGCCATACCCGCTACAAGTACACGATTAATTAAAGGTATAGCAGACGCAATTACCGCTAACACTAGTACGCTAGGCGTTCCATATAAATGTAAATGAAGTGGTACTAAGAAAGCTTGATTCCAAACGAATATGTATCCTATACCTAAAACAACACCAGGGACTGCCATGGCAATAAGCGTTGTCATATCAATAACCTTTTTCAATTTACTCGTTGAGTAAGTTAATACATACGCTGTACAAAATGCAATAAGTAACCCAAATATAGCCGCAATGGATGCTAATGACAAAGAGTTACGAATACCTTGTACTAAAGTAGAAGTACCTGATAAAACATTTTTATAATTATCTAAAGTAAAACTAAAACCTGTTAATGAAATTGAACCTGAAAAAGACATAATTACATTTGATCCAATTGGTACACCTAATGCAACTAAACAAAATAAGCCACCAAAAATTTCTAATAGAATTGTTTTCGTTTTTGTTAACTTTTTTTCTTCACTTTTTTCTGTGCCATTATCTAAGAAATCATATTTTCTTTTACCTAGTGCTTTGTATTGAACAAACATCGCTAAGATAATTAGAATTAATAAACATAGTGATAGTACTCCAGCCATATCAAATCGAGCAGGAGACGTACATATTGCCGAATATATCGTATAAGGTAATGTAGGAAAAGAATATACAGCTGTAATCGTTGAAGATAAACCATAATCCCCAACCGTATCCATAAAAATTAACATTGCGGCTGAGCATAAAGCAGGAATCATTAGAGGTAATTGAATGCTACGTAAAGCTTGTAGTTTACTAGCACCATTCATTCTAGCCGCATGCATTAACCGTGATGGTTCCCATTCTAAAGAAGTTCGTATTGCAATATAAGCCATAGGCCACTTACAAAGAACCATAACTAAAACTAATCCTTTAAAACTAAAGATAAATTCATTGATATGACTCATTCCTAGCCAAATTTTAGCTATACCGTTACCAGAAGAAAAATATACCCAACCTTGCGCTAAGATGAAACTAGGCACAATCATCAAAATCCAAGCTGTTAAATCAATTAATTTATTAAAACGAGAAGCGTAATGTGTTCTAATCCAAGCTAATATTGTCGCTAAGATTAATCCCACTACAGTCGTCGCTGATGCTAGCTTTAGTGAATTAAAGAATGCTTTACGCCATAAAGGACGAGTAAATACATTTATTAATAAAGATAAATTAGAAAT
>CAVCUC010000046.1:0-18166 GCA_963605225.1 bacterium | reverse complement strand
ATTGTGGTGGAGAAATAGTCCGAGAATTCGTTTTTCTTGTGTACCTGATAAAAAATTATATCAAGATCCATCTAAGCATATTGCTTCGTTTGTTCGGACAATATTCATGTATTTGATGGTTGCTGTAACTGTAGCGATAATTTCAACAATACTACCGTAAATGAAATGGTTATTTATAAATGAGGTGATATTATGTTTTTTAAAACATTAGGAAATAAACAAAATCCTGCAATATTATTTTTTCATGCAATGGGTGTAGTAGGAGCGAGTAGTGAACCAGTTGTTAAGTATTTAGAAGATGATTATTTTTGTGTTATGCCAACATCAACCGTATATTGCAAGGGACAAAAGTACATTAATAAGGTAGATGAGATTAGACAAGTGGAAGAATTTTTAGATAAACAAGGAATTCAAAGCCTTGCATTAGTAGTCGCTTCTTCTATTGGTGCAGATTTAGCAATAGCTTATTTATCACAAACAAAGTTGCCTGTAGAACATGTATTTATTGATGGTGGTCAATTTGCAAAGATTAGTAAAGCTACTAGACAAGTGATGACACCATTTTTGTACCTAGCAATCAAAAGCTTGTATTGGTCAAAAGGTGGAACGTTAAAGAAAATATTATGGTGCGATGATGATGCAATAAAACCGTATTTTATTTCAGCAGGTAAATCATTGCGTTACAGTAATTTGCATCGTCAACTTGGAGATAGTCTTGAAGATAAAGATTTTCCTAAGTTATCGAATCAAATACAAAAGTGTACATATTTCGAGTTTGGTAGTATTGAAGATCATTTTAAATATCGTAATGCCGTAATGAAAGCTTATCCACTAGCTCATTATCCAGTGTTTGAAGGATATAATCATATGCAATATCAGATACAAAATCCTAAAGGTTTTGCTACGATGTTACGAGGGATAATAGAAGAAAATAAACTTGAAGAACTACCATTTATGAAAAGTATGTAGTTTTTAATACGAAATTGAGCCACCCATATAGATGGCTCTTTCATTTAGAATGATATTTTTAGTTAGGCTACAGTATAAATTTTAACTTCTGGATCTTTAACCCAAAGAGGTTGTAGTCCTACAAATACATCATTTTTGAACATGTCACTAGATAAGTAGGCTTGTGCATGTTCTACAGAATCAAATCCATGAAGAACTTGAACATCTTCTTTGCGAACAAGTAAATCTTTTGTAAGTGCTCCTTCGATTGTATCTAGGAATGGTTTACGATAATCTGTGTATACCTTTGCGGCTGCAGGACGTTTGTCGTCAGGGATGTTCATTGTGATTTCTAGATAGGCTTTTACTGTTTTGTTTTCACTCATAATATTTTTCTCCTTTTGTCTTATATTTGACAATTTTGATTATAGGAATCTTGCTTAAGAGAAAGAAGATATAAGCAATTTTATGAGCTACTAATAAATTTAATAGTTACTTGTGTGTTGCATGTTATTATTCCTAAAATGATTATCGAAAGGTGGTTAGTCATGTATCAGAAAAAATTAGAAAGTGATATACGATGCCCATTAGAATATGGTTTAGATATATTTGGTGGAAAATGGAATTCAAGAGTTATTTGTGTATTATCCGCAAAAGAAACTTTACGCTATAGTGAACTACGAAAAGAAATGGGAAATATCACAGATGCTGTGTTAGCGACTACTTTAAAAACACTTATAGAAAACCAAATGGTCAATCGTAAATCATATGATGAAATACCTCCAAGAGTAGAATATTCGCTTACAGAAAAAGGAAAATCAGTAGTTCCAATACTACAAAGTATCTGTCATTGGGCAGGTGTGTTTTATCATGAGGATACAGATGCGACAATGATTCAATGTAAAAAATGTGATCATAGATAGGTGGAGAATATGATTGAATATATAGAAGAAAAGAAATTTACTGTAAAGCAAGTACAAGAATTATTCTTATCAGTTGGATGGGTATCTGGACAATATCCTACTAGGCTTTATAAGGCTTTAATGAATTCATCAACAGTGATATCTGCTTGGGATGATGACAAACTAGTAGGTCTTATTCGTGTTCTAGATGATTCTGAGCTTGTAGCTTATATGCATTATGTTTTAGTGCATCCAGATTATCAAGGCCAAGGAATAGCTAGAAATATGGTTGAGCTAGTAAAAGAAAAATATAAAGATTATCTTTATATTGAAGTTATGCCTGAAGAGAGAAAGAATGCGGCATTTTACGAAAAACATGGGTTTCAGGTTATGCAAGATGGTGTAGCAATGCAATTGTGTAACTTTGCAAACAAAAAATGACATTATTGCTTATAAGGGTTACGAAATGAAAAGCTTAGAGAATTGCAATTTACAACTTTCTAAGCTTTTTGTTTAAACGGTAATGATTAAATTATTCATTCCAAATGTATTTACGTATTCAACAGATTTAGCACTTTTCATAACAATACGTATTCCCATGTTTTTCTCTGGGTGTTCAGGATCAAATTGAACCATATTGTATTTTTCGACAACATCAAACGTTCGACAATTATCTCTTAGTCTAATGTTTATATCATTGTCGATAATCATCACAAAGACATCTATGGATATTTTTCTATTTTTTGTTGATTGATTATGCTCAATAATATTACAAGCTAATTCTTCATAACATAAAGCGACAAACATAGATCTTTTTTTATCGATTTTGTGTTCAGTACAAAATGATTGTATATCGTTTGAAGTTTGAACGATTTGATCAATAGCGTTATCACCAGCATCGATTCGACGAACGATTTTATCACTATCATTAATTTCACATTTATCAGGTATTGGGAATATAAGTTCTAGACCACTTGTTTTACTTTCAATATATTGCATAATCATTGCTGTAAGTATTGTGAGAAGTGAAGTTACAGGGAAAGCCATCCATACACCAGTAACGCCAAATAAATTTCCTAATACATAGATAGAAATAACTAAATAAGCAAATCTACTTAGAAAACTAAGAATATTCGAGCGTCTAAACTTTTCTATTCCTTGTTCATAACCTTGTAAGATTTCACTTAATGCAAGTAGTGGCATATTAATTGCAACGCATCTTAATGCGATAGTTAAATATTCTCTTACCATTAGATTATCTTGTGCATAAACACTTGCGATAGGGCTAGCAAATATGATGATTACGATAGCGAAAAATATTTCGATGCCTATACCAATTTGCATACTAGATTTTCGTAAAGTTTTAATGGCATCTTTATTTCTTTCACCTACATATAAGGAAGTTAATAAAATTACAGCAGAGGTAACACCGTTTATAAAACATTCGAGAATGTTTGAAAAATTATTACGCATTGACATTGCACTCATCGCAATATCACCACCTATTGCAATGACAATCGTATTCACTAAGGCAGGTCTTATCGTATTACATACACGTTTTACAAATTTAGGTAAGCCAATTTTGGAGATATCCTTGAGGTAACTACCATTAAATGATTTTAGTGAAATCGATATAGTTGGTTTAACAAGAAGTGGAATTAAAATGATGATTAATCCTAGCCATTGGGAAATGCTTGAAGCTAGTCCCATACCAAATAGGCCAAATCCTGAAAACGCCATAAATAAATCTAATAAAATATCTGCAACCGCAATAGTTATAATCGATAAAGCAATACTTTTTGTTTGACCTTCAGCTTGAGCAATTGGTGTTAATACTGCAACAAGAATGAAAGCTGGAACACCTAGTGAAAGGCTAACTAGATAATTTTTGGCGTCTTCATATAAATTTGCGGCATTTCCTCGAGCACCAAGCAAGCGAACAACAGGCCCTGCACCAAAAAACAATACAAGGAATAAGATGATAGATATAATAACTGATACGATTACAGCAGTAGACAACACACTGGTTGCTTTTTCTTTGTCACCTTTACCTAAAAAATCAACGAATAATTTTTGTGTTCCTAGCATAATCATGCCCGAAAATACACCAAGTATGCTAAAGAAAGGATAAGTTATACCAGAAGCAGCCATAGGCATACTACCAAGAAAAATACTAGTGATTAGCCCATCTATAAAACCTACACCTTGTTGTGATAATTCTTGGCAAATCATTACAATACAAGTTTCACGAAATAGATTTTTTTGAATTAAACTATCATTATTGGTCTTATTCATTTTTGACATACCTTTCCTACTTATATTTAAATTAATTTTAGCATCTATTTTTTAAGAAAAAACAATTTCTAGAATATAAAAACGATGATGATTTATTTTATGTTCGAGTGAACGGAAAATAAATCATCAAATGATAAGATAAATGATAAGATAAAAATGATATGAAAGAAAAGATACAGGCAGAACTTCATAGAATAGAAGAAGAGGAACATGTAAAAATACTTTTAGCTGTGGAATCAGGAAGTCGTGCTTGGGGATTTGCCTCTTTTGATAGTGACTATGATGTGCGGTTTATTTATGTCAGAGAGTTAGACGATTATCTTAGACTAGATACTATTCGAGATGTAATAGAACTACCAATTGATGATGTTTTAGATATCAATGGATGGGATTTATCAAAAGCATTAAGACTATTATATAAATCGAATCCGACAATATTCGAATGGCTTTCTTCTCCAATTGTTTATCAAGAAACGAAATTTAGTGATGAACTTCGTAATTTAATGCTTCATTATTTTTCTCCCAAGAAATCAATTTATCATTATTTGAGTATGGCTGAACGGAACTATCGTGAATATCTAAAAGATGATTATGTTAAAGTAAAGAAATATTTCTATGTTCTACGACCACTACTTGCTTGTCGATGGATTTTAGATCAAGGGACACCACCGCCAATGTTATTTTCAAAGTTAATGGAGGCAGAGTTACCTGTTGAATTATCTGATGAAGTGAATCGATTGTTAGATTTAAAGATGAATTATCCAGAACTAAAGTTGATTCCAAGAAATCCAGAAATTAATGATTATGTAGAAGAAGGTATTTCAAGTATAAAAAATGAAGTGAAATTGGTGGACGATCATCATGAAGTGAACATGGATGAGTTGAATCAATTGTTTTTACATGAATTAAAGAATTGATATGAATGATAATCTAAAATAATATAAATCAGGGAGTAAGTACGATGATAAAAATACTATTTGTATGTCATGGAAATATATGTAGAAGTCCTATGGCAGAATTTGTAATGAAAGATTTAGTGCATAAAGAAGGATTAGATGATTATTTTTATATTGAATCATGTGCAGTAAGTAGAGAAGAAATAGGTAATTCTGTTTATCCTCCTGTCACTAAATTGTTAAATGGTTTAGGAATAGATTGTAGTGCGAAAAAAGCTAGAGTTATGACAAGTCTGGATTACGGTAAATTTGATTACATTATCGCTATGGATGAGTCAAATCTATATGGTATCAAAAGAATTGTAGGCGAAGACTTAGAACATAAAGTACATTTACTACTTGAATATACAAAAGAAAATCGCGATGTACGCGATCCTTGGTATACAAGAAATTTTGATGAAACTTATCGAGATGTACTAAATGGTTGTACAGCTTTATTAAACTTACTAAAAAAAGAAATCTAAGAATTTTGGAATACGTGAATCATTTCTGAAGTTAAGGATGCGTCATCGTTTAAATCGAAAGCATCCTTTTTATTATGCCATACGCCATATTTTAATTCGTTATGATCAATATGAATCGTATCATCACCATCTACTTCACAAAAGAAACCAAATAGTAATGTGTCAGAAAAAGACCATGGTTGTGATTTGTAATATCTAAGGTTTTTAACATTTAATCCTGTTTCTTCTTTAACTTCACGATGAACTGTTTCTTCAATTGTTTCACCAATCTCAGCAAAACCGGCAATTAAAGCATCATGAGTATAAAAAGTACTAGCGTAATGAGTAACACAGATTTGATCTTTATTATTGATTACTCCAACAATGACTGCAGGACATAGTTTAGGATAGATGATATTACCACAATTTGGACAACGCATTGCTCTTTCTTTGGTGTCTTGTATTGTCTTAGAACCACACTTTCCACAATACTTGTTATGATTCATCCAATTAAATAGTTGCCATCCCGTAATACATGCAAAAGCTAATTCTTGTGGTTTGAGAGTACGCATTGCATTTATTGGCATAAGTTTATGACTTATAGAGCTTAAGTCACTTAAATAGAATGCAGTTTGATCAATCTCAAAAAGATATATGCATTCTAATTCACTAGGAATATCTTGATAAAGAAAAAAAGAATCATCATTTTTAACTCGTACTTGATTGTTGGAATAACTAAAAACATAATCAGTACTTTTAGGTTTTCTAGGATGATATTCGTTGTGATAAATATGTGGATAAATGTCTTGAATCATAAAATTGCCTCAACATATTAATTATACTAAATAAATTTTTCTAAAAACAGACTGTTTCTTAGGAATATTATTCATTATATTATGGGTGTAGAGATACCAACCAAAGGTAAGGAGGTAACTCATATGAAGAAGGTATTACTCGAATATTAACTAGTCGTTTTCTAAAAGATTGCAGTTAAATTAGAAAACGGCCGTAAACGAAAAAAATGAAATGTATTACCCAAAAAAGAAAGTGAATCTGCATGAGGGTAAACCAATGGACAAATTAATCGAAAATTGAATATATTTATAAAACTGTTAAAACAGAGTGATTAGAATACAATATTCTAAAATGTTTGGATAAAACAAAAAATAAAATCATAAATAAAATAGATAAAAAGGACTCTTGATTGTAATTAATTAAGAATCCTTTTCTTTGTTATTTTGTGTTTCAATTAATTGTTTCATAGAACATTCATATTCTTTATTGATTAAACCAGTAAATAGGATATCGATTACATTTAATTGTGCGACACGGGAACTCATTGCTCCTTTTCGAAATAATGGTTCAGTTGCGGATACAAATAGAACATAGTCAGCGTTTTTAGAAATAGAAGATTTCTTATAACGTGTTATGGCAATAGTAGGGGTATGATTTTTTTTGCATATATTCAAACATTCTAGTATTTCTTCCGTTTCTCCAGAATAAGAAATGATTAAAGCTACATCATCTTTAGTGGAATTTTTTGCCATCAATCTTTGGGAATGTAAGTCTTCATTTACAATACATGGACGATTTAATCTAAGAAATTTTAGATATGCATCTTTTGCAACATTGATACTTGATCCTAATCCAAAACAAAGAATAGATTTAGCATAGTCTAATAAATCAATACATTTTGCTACAGTTTCTTCATCAAGTATACTTTTTGTTTCTTGAAGTGAACGAATATTGATTTCTGTAACCTTGTTAATAATCTGTGATATTGAATCATCTTTTTCTACTTCTTTTTTTTCATCGTTACTTTCTAATGTGGCTAAATCAATCATGATTTCTTGTTTTAATTCAGTGAATCCTTTAAAACCAATTTCTCGACATAGTCTAACAATGGATGATGGGGAAGAATATGTTTTTTCGGCTAGTTCTCTAATTGTTAAATGTGTAACTTCATGTGGGTTACTAATTATATAGTCCAGAACCTGTTTTTGCGTATCTGAAACGTTATCTTTTAGTTGTCTGATCTTTAATAATGGACTTTTCATAAATGTATTATATACCAAATGTTAGCGTTTACAAGAAACAACGTTTCATTAGCTTTGCAAATTATTGACATTTTGTTTCAAAGAAACAATAATAATTTCGATGAAGGGAGTATTAATGTGAACTTAAAAAAACTAACAACAGAAAATAGAAATCCAAATACATTCAATTTAGATGAAATGTCTTCACTTGAGATTGTTACTGCTATGAATCAAGAGGATTACTGTGTTCCAAAAGGAATTGAAACAGAACTAAAAAATATTAGTGAACTTGTTGATGCTGTAGTAAATGCTATTGAAAACGGTGGTCGTCTAATTTATATGGGAGCAGGAACTAGTGGTAGACTTGGTGTTTTAGATGCTTCAGAATGTCCTCCTACTTATGGGGTTGATCCAAGCTTAGTAGTAGGACTAATTGCTGGGGGAGATAAAGCTTTAAGATTACCTTTAGAAAATGTCGAAGATAAACAAGAATTAGGTGTTGAAGATTTAAAAAATATCAACCTAACAAGTAAAGATGTTGTAGTTGGACTAGCTGCATCAGGTAGAACACCTTATGTGATTGGTGGTTTAAATTATGCAAATAGTTTGGGTTGTGTTACGGGTTCTATTGCTTGCAACAAAAATTCTAAAATTGGAGAAATTGCGAAAATCAAAATAGAAGTTGATGCTGGCCCTGAAATATTAACAGGCTCAACAAGATTAAAGTCTGGTACAGCACAAAAGATGGTTTTAAATATGATTTCTACTGCTTCAATGGTTCGATTAGGGAAAGCTTATTCTAATTTGATGGTTGATGTTGTTCCTACAAATGAAAAATTAATGTTTCGCGCAAAGGGTATTATTGTAGATGCAACAGGCGTTAGTGAAGAAAAAGCTGAAGAAATGCTTAAAGAAGCGAATGGAAATTGTAAGTTAGCAATTACTGCAATTTTAACTGGAAAAAGTGTTGAAGAAGCAAAATTGTTGTTAGAAAAAGCTAAGGGACATGTTAAAAAAGCTTTAGAGTTATCTAAATAGATAAAAGGAGAGAAATTCTATTATGACGAATGAAGAATTAGTAAAACTTATTCTTGATGCGGTAGGAACAAAAGAAAATGTTGAAGCCGCTACAAATTGTGCAACAAGACTTCGTATCGATGTAAAAGATGATTCAAAGATTTCCGTTGATTCATTAAAAACAATCGAAGGAGTATTAGGTGTAGTACATGACAAAGCAAACTATGTAGAAGTAGTAGTTGGACCTGGTAAAGTTCGTAAATGTGCAGATATTTGTGCATCTATGGGTATCCCAGCAAATAAATCTGTCACTTCTACGGCAAATGATTGGCAAACAAATAAAGCCGCTGTTAAGTCACAACAAAAACATAATAAAGTTAAAGATGGTTTAAAGACTGTTGGTGAAATCTTTATTCCTCTTATTCCAGGAGTTATCGCTGCCGGTTTATGTGCTGGTTTAAATGCTTTGATTCCACAAATTTGGCCTAATTATGCTGAAAATAATGTTCTATATATTATCTGGAACATCCTAGCATGTGTTAATACAGCATTCTTATCATACTTAGTTGCTTGGGCAGGTTATCGTGCAGCTGAAAAGTTTGGTGCTACGCCAATTCTTGGTGGTATGTTAGGTATGACAACTTCTCTAACATATGTTGATAACATCGCTAAAACAATTGGTTTATATAACGAAACTCAACCTCTAGATTCTATCTTACGTGTAGGTAGAGGTGGTGTGTTAGCTGTAATTATTGGCGTTTGGTGTTTATCAAAGATTGAAAAAGCAGTTAGAAGTAAGATGCCAGAGAGTGTAGATATTGTATTTACACCACTTGTAACAATGATTTTAACTTTAGTTCCATATATCTTTATCATCATGCCAGTTACAGGAATTATTTCTACAGGCCTATGTGATATTGTTGGTGCTGTATGCTTATCAGAAAATGTATTCGTAAGAATTATCGCTGGTTTCTTAGCATCATCATTATTCCTTCCAATGGTTGCGATGGGTATGCATCATGGTTTAGTTGCATTATATTCTGTTCAATTAGCAGAAATAGGTTATGTAACACTATATCCTGCTCTTGCAATGGCTGGTGCTGGACAAGTAGGTGCAGCTTTAGCAATTTACTTCAAGGCTAAGAAATGTCAAAATACGCGTTTACAAGGCGTAATTAAGGGTGCAATTCCTGCTGGTATCTTAGGTATTGGTGAACCATTAATTTATGGTGTAACTCTTCCAATGGGTAAACCATTTATTACAGCTGGTTTAGGTGCTGGATTTGGTGGAGCATTTGTAATGGCAATGCAAGTAGGTGCTACTGCTTGGGGTTCTTCAGGATTATTAGCTACAATTATGATGACAGCCGGTCCTCATGGTGCTTCTTCATTCATCTATTACTTAATCGGTATTGTTATTTCTTATGTAATGGGCTTCATTATTACAAATATCTCTATTAAAGTAGAAGATGTAGCACAAGCTTAATTGATATATATAAGAGGCGTGTGAATATACACGCTTCTTTTTTAGGAGGAAAATATGTTTGGACGATCAATATATTTATCAAACTTTGATTCTAATTTTGAGGTAGATGAATACGCTGATATTTACTTCACATCATTTCATATAGAAGAAGAATTTAATGATACATTTGAAAAAAGAGCGAAAGCTTTATTGAAAACATTAAAAGATGCGAACAAAAAAGTTATCGTAGATATTTCACCAAAAGGTATAAAACAACTAGGATATACGAATTTATGTGAATTTGTTCAAAGTGAGCATATTGATGTAATTCGCTTAGATTATGGATTTCAAATCGATGAAATGTTAGAGGTAGGTAAATACGCTACTGTAGCGTTAAATGCATCAACAATAGACGAAGAAACAATCGATACTTTATCTAAAAATCATATCCAAATTATGGCAATACATAACTTCTATCCAAGAAAAGATACAGGCCTAGATAGTGAATATTTATTAAAAAAAAATAAAGTGTTAAAAGAAAAAAATGTTTTAGTTGGTTGCTTTATCGCTGGAGATGAAAATTATCGTGGACCATTATATGAAGGTTTACCAACATTAGAAGAACATCGTTTCTTAAAACCATATGTTCAATATTTAGAATTATCTATTATTTATGGTGTAGATATGATTATGGTTGGAGATTATGGAATTAGTAAAGGACAAGAAGAATTAATAAAAGATTACATTGAAAGTAAGGTAATAAAGATTCCTGTAAAACTAGATAATGCTTATCATTATTTGTTAAACACAACTTATACTAATCGCATAGATAGTCCAAAAGGATTAATTCGTATACAAGAATCAAGAGAATATGCTACGAAAGGTACAATCATTGAACCAAGTAATATGACTAATCGTACTAGAGGATCAATCACCATCGATAATAAAGATTATTTACGTTATTCTGGTGAAGTTCAAATCATGAAAGAAGATTATCCAATGTGCGAAAGAGTTAATGTGATTGGAAAGGTAAATGAGGATTATCTGAAATTAATTGATTTTGTAAAAAGGAATGGAAAACTAAAATTAATTGAACATATCGACTAGGTATGTTCTTTTTAGAATATAGAGATGTGATTTTACCATGTTTCATAAAAAATGCGTATAATTATGCATGTAGGAGATTTGCTTATGCTAACTGTAAATGAAAGAATTGAAAAACTTAGAAAATTAATGGATGAAAAACACATTGATGTGTATTATATACCGAATGAAGATGATCATTTATCTGAAGAATACACAGCGGATTACTTTAAATGTAAATCATTTATTAGTGGATTCTCTGGAGAATCAGGATGTGTAATTGTAACGAAAGATTTTGCTGGACTATGGACAGATGGTCGTTATTTTACGCAAGCTGAGAATGAATTAAAGGGAACATGTGTTACTTTAATGCGTTTAGGTCAAGAAGGTGTTCCTAGCCCAACTGCTTTTGCGATAGACCATACACCAAAAGAAGGAACACTTGGTTTTGATGGAACTGTTGTTTCTAGTAATGATGCAATTTATTTCTCAAATGCATTAAAAGATAAAAATGCTAAATTACATACAAGTGAAGATTTAGTGGATGTTGTTTGGGGTGAAGATAGACCAAAGATGCCTCAAGAAAAGTTATATGTACTTCCTAAAAAATATGTTGGTGAAGATATTACAACAAGAATTCAAAAAGTTCGTGATGCAATGAAAGAAAAGAAGGCAGACGCACTTGTATTAACACAATTAGAAGATCCTTGTTGGATGCTAAATATTCGTGGTAATGATATTGAATTTACTCCTGTATCTTATGCTTTTGCATTAGTTACTAGTAAAAAAGTTGTTTATTATGTTGATAAAGAAAAACTAACACCAGAAGTAGAAAAATACTTTGCTAAAGCAAATGTTACTGTAAAAAAATATCATGCTTTAGAAAAAGATTTAGAAGGTTTTAAAAATAAAACAATCTGGGTGAATCTAAGAAGCTTCAATGTTGCATTATATAGTCATTTAGATGTATCAAATCATATATTAAACGAAAAGAGTCCAATTGTTTTATTTAGAGCAATTAAGAATAAAGTGGAAATTAAGAATACAATCAATGCCCATGTAAAAGATGGTGTAGCAATGGTTCGCTTTATTTGTTGGCTAAAAGAAAATGTTGGTAAGATGCAAATAACAGAAATGAGCGCTGAAGAACAATTATTAAGTTATAGAGCTCAAGGAGAAGGATTTATTGAACCATCATTCCATACAATTTCTGCATATAAAGGAAATGGGGCAATGATGCACTATACAGCTAGTGAAAAGTCCAATGCAAAATTAAAGCCAGAAGGATTTTTACTCGTTGATTCAGGTGGAACATATTATGATGGAACAACAGATATTACAAGAACAATCGCTTTAGGAACATTAACAGACGAAGAAAAAATGTACTTCACAAAAGTTTTAAAAGCAAACTTACAACTAGGTAGAGCGAAGTTCTTACGTGGTACAACAGGAAATAACTTAGATATTTTAGCTCGTGGCGTGCTTTGGGATATTGATATTGATTATCAATGCGGTACAGGTCATGGAGTTGGACATGTGTTAGCAGTTCATGAAGGCCCTCATGGTATTAGATGGGGACAACCAACAGCAGCTAGACCTTCTGCAGTACTAGAAGAAGGAATGATTGTTACAAATGAACCTGGTGTTTATTTACCTCATAAATTAGGTATTCGTATAGAAAATGAATTATTAATACAAAAAGGAAAGAAAAACTTCTATGGTCAATTTTTAGAATTTAAGAATTTAACTGTATGTCCTATAGATATTGATGCGATTGATCCTAAGTATTTAGAAGATAGAGATATCGAAGAATTAAATACATATCATAAGTATGTATATGAGACACTTAGTCCATTCTTAGAAGAAAAAGAAAAGACTTGGTTAAAGAAAGTTACAAAGGAAATTAAGAAATGAAAATAATCTCTTGGAATGTAAATGGTTTAAGAGCGGCTGAGAAAAAGGGATTCACGGAATTTTTCTTAGAAGAAGATGCAGATATTTTTGCAATACAAGAAACAAAGATGCAAGAATCACAACTTACAGATACAATGCATTTTGATGGCTATGAAATTTATATGAATAGTGCTGAAAGAAAAGGATATAGTGGAACTCTTGTTTATAGCAAAAAGAAGCCTATTTCTTGTGCTTATGATATAGAAGGTGATGATTCTAAAGAAGGAAGAGTCATTACTTTAGAATACGAAGATTTCTATTTTGTATGTGCATACGTTCCTAATTCTAAAGAAAAGTTAGCTCGTTTAGATTTTAGAATGGAATGGGAAGATCATTTAAGAAAGCATTTATTAAAACTAAAAGAAACTAAGCCTGTGATTTATACAGGAGATTTAAATGTAGCTCATGAAGAAATTGACATTAAAAATCCTGATACGAATCATATGAATGCAGGATTTAGTGATGAAGAAAGAGCGAAATTCAGTGAATTATTAGCTTCTGGTTTTAAAGATACATTTAGAGAATTGTATCCAGAAACAGTGAAATATTCTTGGTGGAGCTACCGTTTTAACGCAAGAGAAAAAAATGCAGGTTGGCGAATTGACTACTTTGTTGTATCAAATGATTTGATGGATAAGGTAGAAGATAGTCTAATTTATAACGAAATTTATGGTTCTGATCATTGCCCAGTGGGGTTAAAAGTTGCTTTATAAGCGCATTTAATATTAGAATATAAGCATTATCGGAGGGATGATAACATGAGTACAAAAACGCTAGTAGAAGGTTATAGAGATGAGCTAGTAGAAAAATTAGCAAAACTTGTGAATATAGAAAGTGTACAAGGAGAAGCTAGTGATGATGCTCCATTTGGACCTGGTCCAAAAAAAGCCTTAGTAACAGCTTTAGATATGCTCGAAAAAGATGGCTTTAAAACAGTCAATCTAGATAATTATGCAGGATACGCAGAAATGGGTGAAGGTGATGAACTAATTGGTATCATTGGTCACTTAGATGTTGTTCCAGCAAAAAAAGAAGATGGTTGGGATACTGATCCATTTACTCAAACAGAAAAAGATGGCATTTTATATGGACGTGGTGTAAGCGATGATAAAGGTGCAGTTGTTGCAAGCATGATTGCAATGAAAGTTATTCGTGACTTACAAATTCCATTAAATAAAAGAATTCGTTTAATCATGGGAACAAATGAAGAATCTGGTTCTAAATGTCTAGAATATTATGTAGAAAAAGAAGGAGATGTAACATTTGGTTTTACACCAGATGGAGATTTCCCTGGAGTATATGGTGAAAAGGGAATGATTAAAGCATCTTATCATTCTAAAAATACAAATATTTTAGCCATTGATGGTGGTTCTGTTTCTAACGTTGTTTGTGCAAAATGTACAATTAAAGTAGAAAAGAAATCTTATTCAGCAAAAACTTTAAAAGAATACTTTGAAGAAAAGAATTTAACTTATTCTATTGAAGAATTAGAAGATGGTGATGAAATCACTTTACAAGGTGTAGCTGCTCACGCTTCTATGCCTGAACTTGGTGTAAATGCAATTTCAGAATTATTTATGGCTTTAAAACAAGCAGGATATCAAGATTCCTTTGTTGATTTCTATTGTAGTCATTTTGGACTAGCAACAGACGGCTCACTATTTGGAGCAGCTTGCTCAGATGAATATGGTGCATTAACAGCAAACAATGGTGTCATTCATATGGTTGATGGTGTAATCATTGGAACTATTGATATGCGTTCTCCAGTTTCAATGAACGTAAAACAAGTCATTCGTCAAATGCAAGAAGAGAATCGTTTAAGTGATGATGGTGGCGAAATCGTGATTGAAGCAAGTCGTGATCCATTATTCTATCCACCTGAATCAACATTAGTTTCTAATCTTGTAGAAGCATATCGTGAAGTAACAGGGGACACAGAAGCTGAACCAATGACTATTGGTGGAGGAACATATGCAAAAGAAATTGGTAATACAATTGCCTTTGGATGTGCATTCCCAGGAAAAGATTACCGTATTCATAACACAAATGAATGGGTAGAAATTGATGAATTGTTATTACAAGCAGAAATCTACGTGCAAGCAATTATTAATTTATTAAATGTATAAAAAAGTGCTCTAAAATTATATAGGTTTTTAAAAGAAGTAATATTCCTTTAATTATTGAATGTTTGAGCTAAAAAGCACATATTATCTAAATGATAGTGTGCTTTTTTTTATTTGGGTAATTTTTATTATCAATTATATATTGTTATTTTTCATTTTATTACAATATTTCAAAAGCCATTTTCCTTAAAAATCGCGATAATCAAATTTATCTAATTACGGGATATTTAGGTTTGCTTGTGGTTAGTATATATCGTTTACAGATAGATATTACATTATGTATATGTAGTTAAGTGTTATTGGAAAGGCATTACTTTGACTAAAGGAGTCTCAGAAATTTTATTCCTCTAAATATAAAGTGATTACTATTTATGAGTTGTCTTGCTTTGCGACAATTCAAGCAGAAAAAAGGACAATTCGAACATGCACTATTGATTAAATCAAATGTATATGAAAAGATGCTATTAAAGAAAGAGGTAATATATAATGGCAAAAATAATATCCTTTTCAGGTATAGATGGTGCAGGGAAAACGACACAAATTTATTTTTTGAAAAATTATTTAGAATCTTTAAAATATAGGGTTAAACTATTTAATTTTTCTTCGGATAAAGAGAACATTCATGCATTAAAACTTAGTGATAGAAATAAACATATTTTGTTGGCAGAAGATATTGTGAATAATAAATACTAAGATAGCAACTAAAGTTTTTAAGGATAATGATTTAATAGAAATCAATACTGATAACAAAGAAGTGAGAAAAATCTATGAATACTAAAGCAGATAATTTACGTATTGCAAAGAAACACAATATAAATATACCGCAATTTTTGAAAATTAATCCAAAAATATCAAAGCTTGATTTTGAACAATTAATTGAAAAGTTAGATGAAAATGTGACATATGCTGTTAGAAGCGCGGCAAATGTAGAAGATATGGAACAAGCTAGTTTTGCAGGGATTTTTGAATCATATCTAAATATACGAAAATGTGAGCTCTATAAATATTATTGTTTATGTCAAAAATCGGTTAATAGCAAAAAATCAATAGAATATAGCAAGAGAATCGGAGTGAAGTTATCTGAAATTAAAATGTATGTGATAATTCAAAAAATGATAGATAATGATATTTCAGGAGTAGTATTTACAGCAAGTCCAATTGATGAAACTGATGGAATATATATTGAATGTATACGCGGATTGGGCGAATTATTAGTGTCTGGAAAAATTGAAGGAGACAAAATATATATTGGAAATAACAATAAAAAAATTGAATATATTTTAAATCATCAAGGTATAAAAATGAATTGTAAAAAGCATGAAAGTGGTGTAGAAGAAACAAATATTCCAATATTAGATCAATCAAAACATAAGCTGGATTTTAGCCAAATAGATAATATATTAACTCTGTGTAAAGTGCTAAAGCAGATTTTTCAAACAGAATTAGATATTGAATGGACGATAAAAGATAATCAGTTGTATTTACTTCAAGTTAGACCAATAACTACGAGAAATTGAAATGAAAATATGTTTTTTGGATAGAGACGGAACGATTGTTAAAGACTATGAAGATAGTGAGTGGAGTATGAAACATAGTCCTGAATTTATTGATGGTATTTTTGAATGTTTACGGTCAATTTCTCAATTGGGCTTTAAATTAATCGTAATTACAAATCAAAATATAATAGGAGAAGGTTATATTACATTAGAAATGTATAAAGAATTTCAAGAAAAAATGATAAATGAACTGTCTCGAGAAAATATAGAAATTTTAGATACATTTTATTGTCCACATAAAATTAGAGATAATTGTAATTGCAGAAAACCTAAATTGGGCTTGATAGAGAAAGCAGTAAATAAATATAGTTCTATTGAAATTGAAAAATCAATCGTAATTGGTGACAGTGAATGCGATATGGCTATAGCGATGCAATTAAAAATTAGAGGTTTTTATTTAGGGGAAAAAAATATCGAAAACGAAAAAATAATCAAAATAAACAGCATAGCTGAAATTGAAGGAATAATTAAAAATGAAAAATAATTTGCAAAGAGCTTTATATGAGTTTTTATCAAAAAATGTAAAAAATAATGACGAATTGACGCATATTACGCAATATCATAAAAAACAAAGTAAAAAAAATGATGCGATGATAGATATAGATCTTCATATTAGACCATTTCATTTTATGCCGTTAATGGAAAAGAATAGCGATAATAGTCTATTTTCAAAATCAATTGAATATAAAATTAAGGCATATGATAATTATTCAATTAGAACAACAAATCATATTGATACATTTATACATTTAAGTGCACATTTATTACGTCATTATTATTGGCAGTTTTTTAGAGCTTTGCGAGGTGAAGAAAAATTTTATTCTTTGGGCCTGCGGACGTTTTTTTGGACTCTAGTTACATGTTAATCCAAGACTTTTCCATTTAATATCTTGAAAAATAATAATTTATAGTATCAATGTTTGATGAATAGTTATAAGAGTAATGAATTTTGCCAAATTAAACCTTTTCAGAACAAGGCAAAAATAGAATTGAAAATTAGGTGGAATACATTGAAAATTAATCCACTAAAAATTAATTCTATAGGAATATCTATATTTGCAGATAATGAAATTTTATGGGTTAGAGGGAGAAATGATGACTATAGATGTGGTGATTTTTACTATCCAATTCCTACTGAAAGTGTAATTTATAAATTAGAGAAAGAAGAGGAAAAACAAAATGTTTAAGTTAATAGCGTCTGATTTGGATGATACTTTATTGAATTCTGATGGTGACATGTCGGAATACACGATGACTGTTTTGGAAAAATGTATGCGAAATGATATAGTAATAATTCCAGTAAGTGGAAGACCTTTTGTGGAAATTCCAAGTTTTTTTAAAGATAATCATTTAAAATTCATTGTAAGTGCTAATGGCGCAAGAATAAAT